>NZ_JAVJNP010000201.1:0-151667 GCF_040217205.1 Coleofasciculus sp. A1-SPW-01
GGAAGCAGGGGAAGCAATGATACATTTTCCCTGATAATGGTGCAAAGGTATGAAAGGGTTTTATCCTTTTTCTTTGAAGATGAGCCAATGTTCATGCTACTCAAAGCTTTGGTAGCCAAGGGTTTCGGTCTTGTGCAGCAAGCCCTAATTAACGTGAACGGTGAAGAACTCGCGAGAGCGAGAAGCAAGCTACGTCCTTTGTAAGTGTAAGGGTTTGATATCATGTCCGCCGAAATAACCCTTAAAAATTAATGCGACGATAGATTTCAGACAGGGGAACTTCTATGTTTAAACTGTGCAGGACGATCACCTGCTCAAGGTTAGAGTACACTTGCCACAGCCAGCGATCATTACTGCTAGGCTCAAGATTATGATACTGCTCAATGTAGGGTTCAGCTTGGCTCACCAGCAGATATTCACAAAAACTAGCAAGAGAACGATATTTTCTGAACTTTTCACCTCGATCATAGGCTTCCGTAGAAGGCGATAGAACTTCGACAATCAGGAAAGGATTGAGAATTTCATCATTGCGCTCACCATTGAATTCTGGGAAGCCATTAACCACCATCAAATCAGTATAAGTCCCACACTGATATTCAGGAATCCAAACTCGCAAGTCGCTGTTATACAAACGAAAATCGGTATCTCTGAGCAAAAACCCCAAGTAAATTAATAAGTTGCTAGCGATCGCACTATGGGCTTCAGAACCTCCCGACATTGTAATAATCTCTCCGTTGCGGTATTCATGACGTTCCGGGTGGGTTTCTTCCATCGCCCGATACTCGTCTAGCGTGAGGCGAGTTGTTCCTACATCTGGGGAACTGGTTTGAGCAAAGACCACAATCAGACCTCTTGAATCATTACCTCTAATCTAAAACGATTCAATGGGAGATTAGGCAACAGGCAACAGGCAACAGGCAACAGTAAGGGTTTGAGGCTTGTTGACATTTCTTAGTAAAGTGAACAGAATTGTAAGTTCAGATACTTACACCCAGGCTAAAGCCTTATCCCCTGATTCCCCTTGGCAAATTCTTTCAATATGTTAAAACTGAGAAGTTAAGGCGTAGTTGTAGAGGAATGCTCACTTGCCACTCCAATTCCCCAAAGGTTATGGAGGCTCTCTTAACGGACGCATTAAACTAGATAGGGACTGGTGATTCATCCCGCGCTGAATGAAAAACGACAGCCGAGGGAGTCTATCGCCAGATTAGCTATAAATGAGTCAGGGGCGCAATTTTCGCTCTTCAAGCGAAAAATCCGTGAAAATACGGTCTACGAAATAAGTACCCATTCGGTAAAGTCAAAGTATCTGCATCTGTTATAGTGTTGCACTCGCCAACACCGTTAGCTGATTGAACCTTTGATCTGATCAAAGGAGGTTGATGAGAACGCGATCGCTGTTTCGGCAACGAGCGCAGGAATAGTCACTCAAGGCTTCGGGCGCTCAATGCCTTGTACCTTTGAGTGAAATTACTAGGGGACGGATTCAGGCTTTGCCCAAACCGTTCTATTTACAGCTAAACGTTTCTCGAATTTACTCCCTTGAATTGTTTAGTCAACTATCATTGACTCGGCAAAATTTCCAGGTGAGGATTAGTTCGTAGGTGAACGGTTGCGCCAAGAGTATCCTAAAAAATAGGGTGGAAATTGACCTGTCAATTTTCTGGAATTCAGACGTAACCGAGTGGTTTTAGCTAAAGCAGGTGGATGTTTATAACCAAAAAGCGTCACTGGCTATCCTCTATTATCTATAAGACAAGATTCAACCTTCATTCAACCAAGGTTATATGAATCGCCAAGGACTAATTCCTTTGCTAAAGTGGCGACAGGGTGCAGGGCAAACATCAATCGGTCAAACGAACTCCGGTAATGAACTTAATAGTCCCTGATTCTCAACGATTCGGCTTGCTTAAGCCGCTGCTATGGATTAATCTGCTTAGTATTGGATCACTTATCGTTTTCTGGACGCTAGGATTACTTGAAATTAAACCCGCTCAGGCGACTCTACCTGACTCAGAAGTCGCCAATCAGCAAGATATTGGACAAGAAAAACCGTCCGGTGATTTCCAATTATCTCTGAATCAAGCTGATCGCTTGCATAAATCGGCTTCTGAGCAAAACCAACATCCCAATCCAGCGTCCGTCTCTGCCCAAGGGGTAGAGCATGTCTCAAGACGAGATACGGCTCTATCGACAAGCCTGAATTCTAACCCTTCAGTCGTAGCCGTTGAACCCAATGCTATGGCGCCGAAAACTTATGAAACGCTTGACCAAACCGTTCCAGCAAGACACGAGGAACAACAAAATAACCACAATAGTCCCGCCCCCATCGATAGGGCAAAAGATCGGGGAACAGGGAGAACAGAAGCGGTAGAAACTAGAGCGTATTCCAACCGTATTGCTTCCCCCATCCCCAATCCCCCAATTCAAGCCAGTCTATCAACTCAGTCGGGTTTATCAGAACTAGCTTTAAACTCTGCTCACCAACCCTTGACGATTCAGGAAGACTCTCTTACTCCCGAATTTTCCTCTGATCAGAATTGTCACGATTCAACCACCTGTAACCAACCCCTTGCCATTGAAACCTCAGTCCGGTTTAGGGATACCTTCGACGTAAAGGTGGCGCAGCTTCCAACTCTGTTACAAAATTCATCTCCCCTCCCTGTACCGACAAACTCTATTCCTCTGGGTTCTACGGGATCTAACTCAGGACAGCTTCCTGCCTTTCCCACTCTCATTTCACCGAATGTGCAACCCCAGGGCGTGAATCCCTACAGCCAAACTTGGGGACAGCCCTCTTCCTTTACTCAAACACCCAACACCATCCCCACGCCCGGTACTGGGGCGGCGATGAGTCCCAACTCCTATACCCAAACCTGGGGACAGTCCCTTTATGGAACCCAAACGCCTACGGTTATTCCTATGCCCGGTACTGGGGCGGCTATGGGTAACAATCCTTATAACCAACCTGGGGGACAGTCCCTTTATGGAACCCAAACGCCTAATCTTATCCCTATGCCCGGTGCTGGGACAGCAGGTATCAATCCCTACAACCAAGCGGGAGGACAACCTTCTTATATTGCCCCAACTCCTAACTTTATTCCGGTGTCAACTCAGGGCTTTCCTGGGGGAGTCAATCCTTACAACCCCGCCGGGGGACAAGTTCCTTATCTGCCTCAAACCGTAATCTTGGTTCCCGTGCAAACCATGGGAATGCCTCTAGGGGGTAATAACTACAATCCAGCCGGGGGACAAGTTCCTTATCTGCCTCAAACCTTTATCCTCGTGCCAGTACAACCCATGGGAGTCCCGATGGGGGCAAATCCTTATAACGTTGGCGGGGGGCAGGTTGCTTACATTCCCCAAATGCCCCAAGTTGGGTCAATGCCACCCACTCAGACTCCAGTTGGGTTTAATCCCTATAATCCCGGTGCAGGACAGTTTTATTCCTTACCCCAAAATCAAGCCGTCCAACCCGTACCAATTAACCAAAATCCGCAAAATTTTAATGGCTATAACCCAGGTGTAGGACAGTTTTCCTATCTACCGCAAAACCAAGCCATCTTACCTGCACCTGTTAATCCCAATTCCCAAGGTTTCAACGGTTATAACCCAGGGGCAGGGCAATTTTATTCCTTACCCCAAAACCAAGCCCCTTTACCTGTACCTGTTAACCCAAATTCACAAGGTTTCAACGGTTATAACCCAGGTATAGGACAGGTTTCCTATTTACCGCAAAATCAAGCTCCTTTACCCGCACCCGTTAACCCAAATTCACAAAGTTTTAACGGCTATAACCCAGGTGTAGGACAGGTTTACGCCCAGCCGCAAACGCAAGCCGCATTACCTCCACAGGTTAATCCCAATGTCAATCCATTGAATGGGACGAATTCAGTCGCACAGTCTCCTTTTGTCTCACCCAATCCAGGCGTTGTACCCGTTACTCCTAACCCAAACCTGCCCCCTCCAGTGGCGACTCCGGCTCAGGAGTTTGACCCAACCCAGCCCAATCAACCCCCATCTTCCCTGCTACGCAGTACAGCATTGCGCGATCCCACCTTACAGTTCCAAGGAACTTATGTGGTGCAGGGTGACTCCTCTGTGGCGAGGGCGCGGTTGGCTGGCGTCTATCCTCTAACTCCCAAGGCGCTATTTGCTGCCACATTAGATTTAACTAGCGAAGATAGTGGCTTGGCAGATTCTCCCAACCAAGGATTAAACATCAATGAACTCTATTTTGCTACCGCTCCGTTTACTGATTTGCCTAATTTACGCTTTGTTATCGGTCAATTGGACTTAACCTCTTACTTTGATCGCAATAGCTTTGCTAAAGATGGCGTTACCCATTTCTTTAATCCCGTCTTTCAAACCAATCCAGCCTTAAGTGCCACAGGAATTTCCTCCCGTCCGGGCTTCTTAGTCAATTGGACATTAACTGACAATATTGAAGCGAAAGCGGTGGCGTTTTCATCGTCGGGAAGTATTGGTGATTTTGCCTTAGATGGATTTGCTGGAGAAGTGGGTTTGCGCTATGGCAATGGCATTATTCGCGGCACCTATGCCACCGATCGCGACGCGGGTTCAGATACAGGATTTAACGAAATTTTCTCTATCGCACGCGGGGACAATAATGTGGGATTGGAAGAAGATGATCGGGAAGAGGCGTATGGTCTCAATGCTGAATACTTTATCCCCGATTGGAATATGGGCATCTTTGGTCGCTATGGTCGGTATATCAACCGAGAGATTGACGAAGCCGCGACGACCTATAGTTTTGGCGTTAGCTTTTTGGATGTATTTACCCAAAATGATCGGCTAGGTTTAGGCTATGGGCAGGAATTATCAAATAATCAAGGAGAAGAAGATCCCGACGTTTTAGAACTATTCTATGATTTTCGATTTTTACCCAATCTCCGTCTAGGATTTACCATCCAACAACGCAATAACTTCTCCGAAACCGATGTCGGTGTGCGCTTGAAAACCGAATTTGATGTGATTCCTATAGATTGAAGAGAGTAGGAGGAGTGATCAGTGATCAGTTATCAGTTATCAGTTATCAGTTATCGGGAGGTGGGGAAGACGGGGGAGATGAGGCAAATGACAAATGACAAATGACGAATGACAAATGACTAAACTCATTGGATTAGGACTAGCTGGATTAGCCATTAGCACACCGATGGTGTACACCATCCCGGCTGTTCATGCCCAAACCGTACCCACAGCCGTTCGCCAAGCCTTTTCACTGCTGAGTCAAGGACGAGTTCAGGATGCGATCGCGGCATTTGAGGCAGCGGTACGGCGCTATCCGGATTCCTTGGATGCCAAGTTAGGGTTAGCGATCGCTCATCGACGACAGGGGAATCTTCAGCAAGCCTGGAATGCTTATCAACAAGTATTGGCACAAGATCCCACCAATGAATTAGCCTTAAAATCGGTGGGTCTATTTGGGACTTATCGCTCCGAATGGCAGGTTCAGGGGATTGAAGCACTAACTACATTACTGAATCTCAATCCCAACGATATCGAAGCCCGTGGTTTGCGAGCCCAACTCTATGGCTTTCAGCAACGGTTTGCTGAAGCTTTGGCGGATTATCAAATTGTCCTCCAAGCAAATCCCTCGCCCAATATTCTGCTTGGGGCGGCGGAAACCTTTACCAATAGCGGTAACCCGGAACGGGGATTGGAACTGTTTAACCGTTACCTAGCCACAGGAGGACAAATTACTGGGTATCCTGCCCTGGCTTACGCCCGCGCCTTACAAGAAACCGGGAATCCGGCGGCGGCTGTCCAGATTCTGGAGGGACAACTGCGATCGCCCCAACTCCTCTCTGATCCCCAATTAGCTATCTTCACCCGAACGGCTTTATCCCAAGCCTATCTCGCCAATCAACAGCCAACTGAAGCGTTAAATGTCTTAACCCCCCTACAAGGGAATCCCAATGCGACTTTACCCTTAGCACGAGCCTTGAATGAGATTCGCAATCAAACGGGTAACCAAGCCCTAACCCAACAAGTCGCGAATTTGTATCGTCAGGCGCTGGATCAAACCCCCAATCCCGAACCCAAACTCTTGCGGGAAATTGCTGATGTATTTGCTGGGCTACCCAACCAACAGCAAACCGCTCTGAATCTCTATCGCCAACTCTTAAGCTTACAACCTAATGACCGTACTCTCTTAGTCAAACAAGTCGCCTTAGAACGGGAACTCGGTTTAATTTCCGAAGCCGAACTCAAAGCCCGTCTATTGAGCGCCCTGCAACCGCTCCCGGCTGATCCCAATGAACGCCAACTCATCGCCCAAGCCTTAGCCGGGATTGAACCCCCAGGACCGGAATTATTACCCATTTACACCAGTCTCATCCAATCCGGTGTCAACGTTCCTTTCTTAAATTTCCGCATCGCCCAGATTTTATTGGAAAACGATAACCTCGCCGGAGCAAGACAGGCGTTAGCCGCTTATGCAGCTACCCCCGCAGGTGCGGAAGACTTAGCCCCCCAGTTGTTAGCCGCAGAAATTGAGCGTCGGGAAGGGAACTTAGAAGCCAGCGCCCAGCGCTATCAGGCTTTAATTGCCAGTAATCCAGCCGAACGGGATATTCTCAACGCGGCGATACGAGGGCTGGCGAATGTGCGGCTGCAACAAAATCGTCCCACAGAAGCCCTGGCTGTATTTGATCAGTTAATCGCCCGTAATCCCCAGGACACAACACTCCAACTCGCCCGTGCTAACCTAGCCTACCAAGCGGATCTAATTTCAGAATCCCAAGCCCAAGGGGTTCTCAATTACTGGCTCCAGACTCAACCCGCCACCAATGCGCCGCCAGAACTATTTACGTTGGTGGGATCATTACCGCCATCTCCGGAACGGGAGGCACTTTATAACAGACTGCTTCAGCTTGATCCCACGAATTTGCCCGTACAAATCCGGTCAATTCAGCTTATCGCCCAACGCAGTCCAGAACAAGCCAGAGTTAGAGTCGCGCAATTAGTCGCCCGCGATCCTACCAACATCCGCAACTACTTTTTACAAGGACAAATTGGTCAAGCGATCGATGATTTAGAACTCGCTGAACAAGCCTATCAGTTAATTTTATCCGCCCAACCAGCTAATCAAGAGGCATTATCCGCCCTAGCTGGCGTTCGATTTCAACAACGACGATTGGATGAAGCCAGAAATCTTTATTCCCAAGCCTTAGCCCTTGACCCGAATGATCAAGGAATTCGTCAAGCGATGGTTGGACTGAAACGAGTTCAAGACTATCAGCTTGAGGCTTTAGCGGATTTGGAAGCGATGCAAGTCGAACAACTTCAACAAGGAGGAACGTTAGATCCAGAATTATCAAATCAAATGCAACAAATTCAGGAAGACTTTTTACAACGACGAGGATTTCAACCCCCATGGGAACGGTTCTAGTGTGCGTGTCTGTAGGGGGAGATGGGGAAGTTAAAACTAAACTCTACCTTACCTATTCCTTATTCCCTATTCCCCATTCCCTATTCCCTGACAAATGACAAATGACAAATGACGAATGACAAAGGACAAAGGACAAATCACTGGGTTCGTAGTAGGCACTTTAGTGCCAGAAGCGCTAAAGCGCTGACTACAAGCATGACTATAAGCGCTATGTTACTGCTGTTGAATCTCACCAGTTGTGTGTCCATAAAATTCTCCGAACCTGAACCACCGGAAGCCTCGGTTTCCCCTTCTCCCTCTCCAGTAACGGCTTCCCCCGTAGCTGATTTTCCCGTTTTATCCCCATCGCCGCCTATCCAGGATATACTCGAACAAAGCTGGGTCATCTACAGACAACAATTCATTCAAGAGGACGGACGAGTAATCGACTACGAAGCGAGCGATCGCTCCACCTCAGAAGGACAAGCCTACGCTATGCTCAGGGCTGTATTGATTAATGACCCAACCACATTTGCCCTCACCTTAGAGTGGGCAGAAGATAACCTGCATCGACTCACAGAAACAGGCGAACCTGAAGACAATCTTTGGGTTTGGCTGTGGGGTCAAGATGATGAGGGTAATTGGGGTGCCATTGATCGAAATTTTGCCAGCGATGCTGATATTGATGCGATTACCGCATTAATTTGGGCATACCGCCGCTGGGATCGCCCGGAATATTTAGAGTTAGCGCGAATCAAGCTGCGCGATTTGTGGGACTACTCCACCATCGCTGGACCCGATGGCAAACGTTATCTCCTTCCTGGACCCAAGGAAGCCTTTGTCCCGTCGCCATCGACTATTTATCTGAATCCCTCCTATCTCGCCCCTTATGCGTTTCGCCTGTTTGCTCAGGTTGATCCCGAACGAGACTGGCTGAGTTTGATCGACAGTAGCTACTACGTCTTGGAAAACTCCTCTGAAGTTTCGGCGGTTGGGTTACCGAGTGACTGGATTGCTTTGGATTTACAGACCAATCAATTTCAGTCCATACCCCCACAAAGCAAACTGAAAAGCGTCTATAGCTTTGATGCGTATCGCGTCTGGTGGCGAATCGCTTGGGATGCCGAATGGTTTCAATCGACGGAGGCGTTAAATTATCTGGAAACAGCAACCCAATACCTTGAAGATCAATGGCAATCGTCCTCTCGCTTGCCTGCTCGAATTAACCTCGATGGAGAATCTTTGGTTAAATACGATGCCACCTCCCAATATGCCATGCTTTACCCAGCTATGCGCTTAATCAATCCGGCTATAGCTGAACAACTATTGGAGCGTAAACTTCTACCACAATACAATCAGGGAATTTGGGATGATGAATCTGCTTACTATACCCAAAACCTAGCCTGGATCGCCCTAGTATCACCTGACCTGGTAAAGAATTCGCAATTTTTTCAATCCCAGCAGCAGTTTTCCAGAAACGCAATAAGGGAATGATACAGAGGTCGATAACGTCTGTCAAGGCTTGAAACCGTTAAGAATTTATTCGTAAGCACGAATAATCGCATCTTATATCAGGGTGGCATCGAGTCGAATACCGATTCAGAGGACTAGAAAAATGTCACCACCGTTTCTACAAATGACCGGGTTCAGTCAACCTGTTACTCGTTGGACTGAAGCGGGAATGCTATCTACAAACCGTCCTAATTCGGGCGGGTTCCGTTGATAAATGATGTCCCTTGCCATCGTTTAGGGGAGCCTGTCCGTTTGGCACAAGCCCGTTGGGTAGAGCGATAGCCAAACCCAACAGCACAAATTGGCTTGTGTAAACATCCCCAAATTCCAGATAGTTGGAATCGCATAATTTAGTTCCCAAGCAATACTAACTGGGCATTTCCATCAACCGTAAGAGTTCTCCTATGAAACGCCTGTTTCGTCACTCCCAATCTCCAAATCCTTCCACCCATCGCGGACGTCAGCGCTCCACCCGTGTATCTACAGGAACGCGACTCGGATTGTTGCTTCTGTGTAGCGTTTTAGTCGTCGGGCTAGTGATCACTACCAACTTTGCCGTCGCTCAAAGCGACAGTAGCCTGCAAGAGCAGGAAGATCAGTTAATTCGCGAATATACCCTACCCACCACGCCCCAAAAGGAACCTGTTTACAAACCCGCTCCGGCGGCTCCTCCGAAAAAATCCACATCACCAACACGCAAGCGAACAACGCCTGCACCTAGTCAACCGCCGCCGCAGAGCCAGCCCACTCGTTCAGCGCCGACATCAACTGAACCCGAAGAACCTGCACCCGCACGTCGTTCTCCTGCACCCTCCTCACCTGCTCGCGAGGAAGAAACGGCAGAGGCTGAACCCCTACCCACAGGCGAGTACGTCCTGCAATTCAATCGCTCTCCCATCGTCGGCAACCGCTTCCGCTTCCGAGGGGTGTATTCTGAAGCCCGACTCGGCTTTACCCGTCCCCGAGGCTGGAAAATCCAAGGGGCTAAAGCCCTAATTCGTTTCCAGCATTCACCCGCCCTGATTGCCAAGGACTCCAATCTCACAGTCCGAGTGAATGGCACGAGTGTGGGTTCAGTCCCCCTCAACCGCCAACAATCGGAAGTTGGCAGCGTCCTCTTCAACGTCCCATCTCGACTGATTCAGGACTATAACGAACTGACAATTGTCGCCCGACAAAGTAATGACGAAGAATGTAGCGATCCGGGTGACCCCACGCTTTGGACAGAAGTACTACCGGATTCAGAATTACAGTTTGAATATCAGCCTCAACCGATTCCGCTCAACTTTAGCCGCTATCCCTATCCTTTCTTTGACGACCTCAGTTTAGATACCAATCGCATTGCTTATCTCCTGCCCAAGGTTAACGATACTTGGTTAACCGCCGCCCCTCGTTTTCAAGCTGCATTAGGCAGAATGGCAGAATTCCGTCCCATTGATACGGAAATCATTAACGATTTAGAGGATATAGAGTGGGGTCAACGGTTGGTCGTTATTGGCACACCCGCCGAACAACCCGCCATAGCGGATTTGGATCTGCCCTTTAGCATCAGTGGCAACCAAATTTTAGATGGAAACCAAGTCGCTTTACCCAGTGACGTGGGTATCTTAATGATGACCACCACCTTAGATGGGGCGGTTCCCGTTTTAGTGGTGACAGGCAATGGGGCTGACGGTGTTGCCAAAGCTGCCCAGTTTTTAGTCCAGCCTGACAGCCGTAAATTTGGTACAGGTCAAGCTGTATTAGTGGATAGTCTCAAAGAGGTAGACACACCATCACTCCGGAATTGGCCCGGTTATTTACCGGAAGAAAATTCCTTTACCCTCAGCGAAATTAAAACCAAAGAAAACGGTGATCCATTTGAAGACATCACGGTACGTGGGTCAGCGGCACCCCCAATTCCAATTGATTTTCACGCTTTGCCGGATGACCAATTTACGCGGGGGAGTTCCATGACCCTGCGTTATAGCTATAGTCCACAAATCAATCCTCGTACCTCGGCGGTAGAAGTCCTACTGGATGGCACATTTATCGGTGGGGCGCGATTGACCTCAGAAGACGGCGCTACCCGAAAACGATTAAAAGTGGATTTGCCCCCCCATTTAATCAAGCCCGATTCCCAACTGGAAGTGGCATTCCGACTCAATCCCAGAGAACCGGGTGTATGTGGTAAAGTCACCGACCAACAATTGACAGGAACCCTCCATGCAGACACTAGCTTCAACCTGAACCGCCAACAATCGGTACAACTCCCCGATTTAGGACTGTTTCAGGAAGGTTATCCCTTTGCTGCACCCCAGGATTTGTCCAGAACCGCGATTGTGGTGCCGGATTCTCCAAGTAATACGGATTTGCTGACGCTGTTAACGGTTAGCGAACGTCTGGGACGACTGAGTAAGGCAGATTCGGTTAATCTGGATGCCTATACAACGACAACGTTGCCTGCTGAAGTCCGCGAGGGACACCATTTGGTGGGAATTGGTACCAGAGAGCAATTTCCCTTCCCAGAGGTGTTTGATGGCAGTGGTTTCCGCTTGCAGGATGCTTTTTCTCGCCAGTGGAATCAAGGTAGCATTCAAGCCTTACCGGATAACGAAGGCATGATTAAGGAAATCATGTCGCCAGATAACAAGGAACGGGTGCTATTAGCGCTAACCGCACAGACGGCGAATGGGTTAGAACGAGTGCGGCAGGTGATTAGCAAAGATCCCTGGTTCTTCCAACTCCAGGACGACACGGTACTGATCAGCAGCAATCAGCAAGATACGGCTAGCTATGACCCGGATGCCTACACATTGGAATTCTTAGAACGTGCGCCCTCAACCAGTCGGATTGAAAATACTGGAGTGTTGAGTAAGGTGTCTCGCTTTATTCAAGACAACTGGTTCTTTTTACCGGCTGGCATTTTCGCGATCGCGCTTTTGCTGTACGGGATTTCTCAGTTCTATCTCAAGCGGCTTAGTGATCAAAAGAGTCATTAGTTATTAGTCATTCTCCCCCAGCTTCCCCAGCTCCCCCAACTCCCCCTGCTCCCCCAGCTCCCCCTGCCTTCTACCTTCTTATTCACTAACCCCTACCGTTGAATATGTCTTCGTCTTCGTCTAAATTCCAGCGATTTCGTCCTCAACGCCCCTTCGCCACTGACTGGCTAGTTGATGTTCTGCCTCGGTTTTTTGATCGCTCACTAGAACCCATTGGTTTAAGCCATTTGAAATGGCTGGTTCTGTTTCTGCTGGTGATCTCGATTCCCTTGGTGATTACTCCACTAAAGGTTTGGCAGCAGGGTGTTGTCGCCATTTTGCTTTTGGCGATCGGGCAAGTGGTTGTACGAGCGGAAAACCGCGTGTCAGACAAACAAATTAGTGAGTACTACCACTTATTTTTGGTCTGGTTGAGTTTAGTAACCACTGCCCGCTATCTCTACTATCGCCTCAACTATACACTCAATTTTGATACCTTTATCAATGGCTTATTTTGTGTACTGTTGTTGATCGCTGAACTGTATGCCATCCTGACGCTCGTTCTGGCGTATGTTCAAACCCTGCATATTCAAGACCGTGAACCTGTCGATTTGTCGGCATATCCGCAAGACCAGTGGCCCAAGGTGGACATCTATATTCCCACCTACAACGAAGACGTGGAAATTGTCCGCAAAACGGCAATCGGTGCCATGGCAATCGACTATCCGGAAGACAAAAAAAAGGTGTATGTTTTAGATGATGGTCGAGCCGAAAAATACAAAGCCCGTCGCGAAAGATTGCGGAAAATGTGCGAGGAAGTCGGCTGCATCATGATGACGCGGGATAGTAATGAACATGCCAAGGCGGGGAATATTAATACCGCGTTTCGCCGCACAAAGGGCGATTTGGTAATGATTCTGGACTGCGACCATATTCCACTGCGAGATTTTCTCAAACATACCGCCGGCTTCTTTTTTGATCAAAATGTCGCATTTGTGCAAACACCCCACTGGTTTTTTAACCCCGATCCCTTTGAGCGAAATTTGCGTACAGATGGCAGAATCCCGGTTGGTAATGAGTTATTTTATAAGGTACTGCAAAAAGGAAATGATTTTTGGAATGCGGCGTTTTTCTGTGGTTCAGCAGCGGTAATTCGTAAAGAATATGCCCTACAAGTTGGCGGGATTGCCACAGAAACGGTGACTGAAGATTGTCACACGGCATTCCGACTCCATTCTCTGGGATACAGGTCAATTTATTACGACAAAATCATGATTGCGGGTCTCGCCCCAGAGAACTTTTCCTCGTATGTGGGTCAGCAAGTTCGGTGGGCGCGAGGTATGGCGCAGATTCTGCGGATTGAAAATCCGGTGTTCAACCGTAAGCTAAATTTGACGATTCCGCAGCGGATTTGTTACTTCAGTGCCACGTCTCACTTCTTCTACGGCTATCCCCGACTCATCTATGCCCTCGCGCCGACTCTATTCTTATTATTTAGAATCAACCCGATTCAGGGTTTGGGATTGGAAACCTTGGCGTATGCACTTCCCCATATCCTCCTGTCTCTTAATGCCAACTACATTACCTATAAACATGTGCGCTTTTCCTTCTGGAATGAAATCTTTGAATTTGTCATGGCATTCCAGGCGGGATATGTGACAACGATGGCGTTAATTAATCCCAATCTGGGTTCCTTTAACGTCACCGACAAAGACATGACGTTAGTCAAACGGGAATTTAGTTTATCAAACTTTGATTGGCAGTCTGTACGGGGTCTCTTAGGTATAACAGCTTTTGTGTTGCTGGCGTTAGGGTCAGTTCCCTTTTGGTTAATCCTGCGTCCAGAGGATACAGAAGCGGTTTTGGTTAACGCCCTATGGTGTGTCTTTAATATGGTTCTATTAATGGCAGCCTTACTGGTTGCTTTTGAACAACCCCAAGAACGCACTGCCCACCGCTTACGGCGACGGCTGGGGGCAACTGTTTACAGCTATGACAAAAGTTGGAGTGGCGTGACTCTAGATGTTTCGGAAACTGGAACTCGAATGATCTTAGAAGTTGAAGGTCAACCCAATTTACCCGATGAAATTGAAGTTGAATTAGTGGGAGATTATGGCGCAAGGGTAATTATGGAGGCTCAGATTGTGGTGGCAAAGTCGGTTAATGAGCATCAAATGGAATTGGCGGTTAAGTTTATTAATGTCACCCAAGCACAGCGAGATAATTTAACCTTGGTGACGTATTCTGACGTGAAGGAATGGTATTCACAAACACGGGAATATGTGGATAAACCGTTGCAGTCCTTAGGATTTTTGGCTACAGGTCTTTTCCGTGCCTTCCAGGAATTTAAGGTAGATAAAGGGTCAGGGAAAGTCCGCAAACGGGTTCAAGCTTCAGCTCAATTGTTTTGGGAAGGAGACTTTTATTTGGCAACAGTGACCGCAATTGGGGCGACAAGTTTGCGATTAGAACTCGATGATTCTATTACATCGAATGCTAAATTACTTAAATCTGATAATTTAAAGAAAATGCAGCAAGAAAAACCATTAGTGGGCTTGCTGTTAAGTCAAGACGCCATGAGCCAATCCCGGGAGCGCTTTTTAACCCAAATTCTCTCATTAGAAATTCTGGTTCCAGGGGAGAGCAGTACTTCTTCGCCGAAGAAAATTGCGCTAGAATTAAGTTTCCCTGATCAATTCAAGGATCGGCAGGCGGCTAAAATTAAGGAGCTGGTCAGAGTATTGCATTAAGCTAAGGCGGGTGGGCAATGCCCACCCTACTATCAAGGGTTTTGACAAATGACAAATGACGAATGACGTAGCTTGCTTCTCGCGAAGCGAGTTCTCCACCGTTCACTTTAATTATGTCCACCTACTTATCTTTCTCTTACCGACTCACCAATTGCTGAATCACAGAGGTTTGCTGCTCAATTACCGTGGTTTGCTTCTGAGATAAAGCAATTAAAGACGTAATTGACTCTTGCTGTACCTCATTTATCGATTGCATTTCTTTGATCTGCTCTTTCAGTTCCTGAATCGCTTCCTTGAGTTCCTGAACTTGAAAAAAAACTTCTTCTGTGGGTTCCATACCTTAACCAATTACCGCCTTACCTTTCTCAACATACTTAGAAAAAACATCCCAACCGTTATAGCCGCCATTCACCAATTTTCTGACTTTACGCCAATCTCCAACTTTTGCGGCAGTGGCGACCCCTCTATCTTTGAAGTAACAAGCTAGTATCTTAGCAGAAATTTCCGGGTCTAGAGCTAATTCAGGATTATTCTCCAAATCCACCCCCAATTTTTGCCCATACGTGCGATAATTGGCTCTCCCTGTAATCTGAATGTAGCCTCTACCGTGATACTTCGCCCCATCCCCTGGCTTCACATTCCCTAAATCACGGCGTCCTTCATAATGTTTGGTAAAATATTTTGGTCCACCAAACTCATTAATGGGCTTAAACCCGTTGGTTTCCACTCGCACCGTTGCCAGTAAACCAATTAGCACCTGCTTATCCAAAATGTCATAGTCTTGCAGCGCCTCCAGTACCCCCGGTAAATATTTCTGGCTATCACTTAGGGGACAATCCATTATTTTTGCCGCTTGTTCGGGTGTAATCAGTTGGGGTACGGCGGGTTTGGCTGGCTCACTATTTCCTTGACCATTCATCGATGCTTGTTTTTTGGGTTCTTCCGGTTCGTCTTCTTCAAACCAAGGCATTGCAGCGGCACCTAGGGTGGGCAAGTCTTCGAGAGTAACCGGGGTAGTCTGGACCTCTTCCCCATTGTTTTCCGCAGGTTCCAGCGGCGCTAAACGCTCATGTTCCAAACGCTCTTTCTCTTCTCGCAAGCGGCGTTTCTCCGCTTCAAGTCGCCGCAATTGCTCCTGATACTCCATTTGCTCATTGATATTGCTCAGAGCTAACTCGGCATTTTGAGCCACGGTTGCGGCTGTCTTTTCTTGGCTCTGTCCTTTTTCTTCAAACTGAGTGACGAAACCCTGCACGTCTTTCTGAATTAGCTGCTCAACGTGATAGGCAAAGGTGGCATAAGCGTCCTCGTGGGATTCAAACTGACTGTAGGGACCCGCCATTTGCAGGAATTGCCAGCCCTCAATTTTCATATTTTCGGCTGTATTGCGGAATTGCTTATATTTTTCCCCATGAGCGAAAAATTCTTCCACGGCGGCGGAAACGGCTACCGCTTGACTCAACCCAAACGCTGACCATCCGACAATTTCCTGGATCTTAGGATTCGGGCTTTTGAATCCCACCATGGCGGGAACAATAACACCGCCGATAATCGTTAGTAACCTCAAAGAGTTATGGCGATCGCGTTCCTTGGTTGCCCGTCCTTCCAGCCACAGCACTTGATCCAACCATCGGGCTTTCATAAAGTCCTTTTTCAAGGGGGGCAAGTCCGTCTGCTCGATTAAGTTACTCAGGTGTTGCCTAAGATATTGACTGTAAGAGTTCTTTTTTGCCACGTTCTATGCCTTGATCTGCAAGAGTCTATATAACAATGGTGGGCTTAAGACATTATGAAATGACCCAATGAATAATTTAGTTTGAGCAACAAACGCTTCATGCAACACTCAAACCGGATCAGCGGTATACGTCTCAATCAACTTAATTTTTATTATGTCATAAAAAAAAATACATTAGCATCAATCTCCGAATTACACTTATTTTAAAACCTCCGATTTCACCGAATCAATGTCAACGCTTCTTCCCACCTTATTTGGAGGCAATTTATCCGGGCAACGCATCCGCAGGTCACGAAAGCATCTGCCCAATTAGATGAGCCAGTGCTGCTGCATCTTTACTCACATCAATAGCGTGCAAAAGTCCCGATGCCACTAAATCTGTGGCTCGTTCATCGGTTACCTCTCCCTGCAACGCGGCTGCCAATTTATCAGCCGTTCGTCCACTCCCGGCTAAGACAATCGCAGGTCGCTGGGCTTTCACACTTTGCGCCACATCCTGCCAGGTAATCTCACCACCATTCACCACAATCGTAACCGAAGGTAACCCCTTAGCTAAATGACTACCAATCTCAGATAACCAGGGGGATTCATCTCCCCAATTGCAGCCTGGAACTAAGACAAAGTGGGTGTGATTTGGCTCTAGCATCGCCGCATCAGCATTCATGCTTTTAACACCAGGAAGTATAACCGTACCAATCGCGGCGACACCAAGTAATGGGAATGTCCCACGAATCCTTGTCCGCGCTTGACCAATAAATTGCATAATCCCCGCATCCGTCCCCCCATCGACAACTACCACTCCCAGTTGTTCAGCCAGAGGCGCAATCACTTCGAGAAAAATGCGTCGCAAATCATTTTTGTCAGACTCACTAATCTTACTCGCTCCACCCACTAACGCCAGGGTAGGACGGGGTTGGTCAAGACCAAGCTGGTGCAACGCCGCCGCCAACGCCGTGGGACTGTGGACTTGAACAACATGGGCGGAGAGGTTATTGTTAAAGGTTAAAGTACAGGAGTTTTTCATTGAATTGACTCTAGAGAGAGAATATTTTAACCATCAGTTTAACCATGTCATCGAGGACAATGATCTTAAGATTAAGCCACGTCAATCCTTAAGAGCAACAAGGATAGGTTACTCCAGTGCACGGCTTAACCTGAGCTTCACGGCTTTTTCCTCTATTTAGTATTCCCAGTTGTTTGGTAAACCAGCCTGTAGAGACGTTGCATGCAACGTCTCTACATTGCCTTTAACTGGCTAATACCTTCGTCCTCGTGTTCCAGTAGTCAAATTTGGTGGTATCAATATGCTCAACCACGCCTCCCAAGTGGCGTACCTGGTGAACCATGTCACCTGTACCTCCGGGCGCGTCACCGCCTTTACCGTTCCACAGAACAATCAGTCGCACGCGATCAATGCCATACATGAGGGTAGAATACAACGCCCAGCGATTATTGCGCTCGAAGGCATTATCCCCTATCGGCACGTCTCCCAATCGTTCCGGTTGCAGACTAAATGACACATTAGGGTGATTCTGAATTGTATAGAAACGGGATACCCAGTTATCCCCAGCAAAACTAACAGATTCGAGAATAAACTGAGCTGGGGCAAAGGGCAGAAATACCTCCACCTTCATGTTCCGCTTTAAGCAGGCTTCGATAAACAAAATATCACCGCCACAAGCCGCACCGGGAGCAATTGCCAAGCAATTGGTACTGGGATTTAACTTATCCAGAGTCTCCTCAATTTTTTGCCGCGCCTCATTTTCCATGGCAGCGGGAAAACGCGGTTGCTCCCGTGTCGGACTATCAATCATGTGACCGGAAAAGAGGATCACTTGTGTGGGTTCTGGTTCGCTCTCATCCGCCGTTATTGCCGTTTGATTGTTCAGTCGGTCGAGTTCCCCTTGGATCACCACTTGTCCTGCTTGTACATACTCCGGGCGGAAAGCAAGCGCCGCCAAAAGTTCCAGTTGATCCAGGGTGGCTTCTAGGGCAAATTTATTGTTCCAGAGTAGCGTTAACGCCTTTTTATACGCTCGCGTGACTTGTTTAGGAACGTCGGCTGCCAATACCGCTAAATCTCCTAAGGAAACATACGCCCAGGCATCATTTTCATTGGTCTTCACTGCACTTTCCAGGCAGAATTGAACCGCTCCTTTGAGATTGGGTAACTGTTGCCGCAGGGCTTCTCCTTCGGCATCGCTATCGAGATCACAATGCTGGACTAAATGATCGAGAAGGACTAATAAGGTTAGGGCATTAATCCCAGCATAATAGTGATTGTGATCCAGCCGATAGGCTTTGAGATAGGTATCAACGGCTTTTTTGAGTAAGTGCGCGGCATCATAGGCAGCACTTAACCGCTCCGGCTCATCGGTGATGTCTTTCCATTCATTGCGCCACATTTCTTTGTAAATGCGAGCTAAGTAACAGAGCGCATCTATATTTTTGGGTTCATCTTGGAGCAATGACTCTAATTTGACAATCCCTTCATCAAATTGCTTTAAGCGGCTGAGGTGAAAGGCTTCTTCCTTGCGAAACTCAGAATTTTTGGAATTGATTTTCAAGCCTTGGCGATATTCTTTGAGCGCTAGGGCATGATTTCCCAGATTTTTTAGGGCTTTCCCCGCTTCAGCCAGGGCTTCTTCTTTAATTAGGGGATTACTTACCTCTTCGGTTAATAACAAGACATCCCCAATCCGCTTTTGTCGCTGGGCAAGCACCACACGCTCTTGCCATTCTTTGTATTCCTGCCAGTATCCGGTTGCCAGGGGTGTTTGCAATGACTTGCGATCGGGTTCATCCAGTCCGGTTAAAATACTGAAAATTGGGCTATGAATGCGGTTTTTGTCGGACTCCCAGGTGGCACGCGCCATTTTCACGATCGCCTGCTTGTCTTTGTGTAAATACTCTGGGTCAGGACAACCGCTATCATCACAGTGATAAGGCAGAGTCCGGACATTGAAAATGTCGTAAGGCATGTAAGATCGACCACATTGGATGTGAATCAAGCCGCGCTTACGCAGGGCGTGGCGAATGCCTAACTCGTAAAACACGTTAGCATTATCAATACTTAAATCTGCCAGAACCAGGTCAGCGAGCAATAGCTCCTGAAACATATCAGTCAAAATATCGCCACTAACCATTTCTTCATCGGCACGAAATGACTCAAATCCTGCCTCTTCTAAGGCTGGCTTAATTAAGTTCCGATAAATGCTGTTAAAGTCAATCCAAAGCCCATCCGGTCCTTTTTTTCGTCCAAAGGGCATGACCACAAAGGCATGAGGTAATCCCTTTTTCGGCGGTTCCTGAGCAGGTTCTTCAACTTTTTTAACCACCTCCAATGTGACCGCTTCTTTGGGGGTTTGGGCGGTAACGGCTAGGGTTTCAACGTTGTTTGATTCTTCTTGGTGTTCGACAACGGGTTCTTTGATCGCTTCTGTGAGTAAATCATCACTCGGCTCCAGCAAGGGGGTGGCAATTTGACGCCGTTCGGAAATCGGTTGACTATAGTAATTCCAGAGTGTATTTTCTGTCGCTAGCACGAGCTGAAAAAATTCCTCACCCGTCCGCTCTTTGGCGGTTAAACTTTGCCAGCGATCGCGAATCATGTTGAGGGCTAAAATGAGCTGGTTATTCGCATTCACGCGATCGTCGATGCGTCCTAATTCTAACCACAGGCTAAATACGGTTGCCAAGAAGAGGGTAAACGCCACCCAGACGCCGACACTCACGCCTAAAACGGGTAATAATGCACTCAATCCAGCCACGCTAAACATGGCAATTTGTAAGCGAGTGCGAGTGGTGTTGAGTTGGGCGAGTTCTTGGGTATAGTGTTGCCGTTGCGCTTCTAGGCGATAGTGCAAGTAATCTGGGGGCAGTAAATCCGTAAAACCCGGATCATGACTTGGATATTCGCCCCTCTCATCTGGGGGAAGATTCCCGGTATAGGGTTGCAGCACTAAATCACTGCCAATACTATCAAAGACCTGGCGTTGAATCGCTGTAACTCGTTCATTCAACCATTGATGACGATTATCTTGTCCGGGTAGCAATGTCCGATACAGATAGATCGTTTTGCGAATTTCCTCAGCACCAGCATTGAGAATTTGCCAATACTGTCCTTGTTGCAGGTTGCGACTAATCGCCAAAACGATCACATTGATAATCGGAACTAAAACTAAACCAATGATTAAGATTCGTCCCGGTGGGGCGGCGATGAGTTGCCTATCTGTACTGGCGATAACCACCGCGAGGAATGTGGCGATCGCACTGAGCAAAATTGATCCACCCCGAAGACTCAAATATTGTCTGTAAGTGATTGCAGCTTGGGTTTTAAGCTGGGCATATCGCTGCCATGCTGTTTCTAAAACTAAGGAGCGATCGCCATTGAGGTCGTGTTCTATCATTACTTACTCGGCTTGATCCTACTGCTATCCTGTGACTGTTCGGAAAAAGAGAGACTAGCTCCACTACGCTAACATCTAGTTTCTAGGAATTACATCTTGACAGAATAAATAGAATATGATGAGTTTTGATGGTTGAGCAGGGCGGTTTAGCCCCTTTATTCCTTGGCTGCTATTCCCGACACCCGACACCCGACAACGCGCCAAATTGGGATGCTCCCTATAGATCCCCCTCCCGTCCCCCTTTTTAGATCCCCCTTCCGTCCCCCTTAAAAAGAGGGAGACCAAAGGATGCGGGAGCTTTTTGTTTCATGGGAGAAGGGGAATCGGATTCTCTTGCTCCCCTCTCCCCGGCGTGGGAGAGGGGCTGGGGGAGAGGGGTTGAGCTTAAGTTGACACCAATGATTTAAAACCCGCCCCTACAACAATTGCCTGTGCCGTACCAATTGTGCCGCTAATTGAATCGCCGCTTTCATACTGGTCGAATTAGCAATTCCCTGACCAGCAATATCATAAGCCGTACCGTGATCCGGAGAGGTTCGCACAAATGGTAGACCAATTGTGGTGTTAATCGCTCGGTCAAATGCCATCAGTTTAACTGGAATTAAACCTTGGTCATGGTAAAGCGCCAAATACGCATCGGGGAGATTGGGGATGGCTGGATTATCGTACCAGGCTTGACCCGCTTTTACCCAAAGGGTATCGGGTGGTACAGGTCCATCCAATTTTAGCTGGGGACGTTGCTTTCGTTCCTGTTCTAGCCAGGGAATCAACCAGTCTTTTTCCTCACGCCCTAATTGTCCCTGTTCACCACTGTGGGGGTTTAACCCAGAAATGGCAATGCGAGGGGTTTCTACCCCAAACTCCAGCCGTAAGTATTCCACCAGTAAATCCAGTTTTGTTTTCATCAAGTCTGGGGTTAAGGTATGGGGGACTTGATGCAAAGGAATATGGGTTGTGGCTAACAGGGTTCGCAATAGCCACCCGGTATGAGGCGATCGCGCGACGAATAGCATCCCGAATCGCTCAACACCAGCCGCCTGTGCTAGCACTTCAGTTTGACCCGGATAGTCATGTCCGGCGGCTTTCCAGAATGACTTGGCAATCGGCGCGGTGACAATTCCCTCAAACTCACCCGCCAAGGTTTGCGCGATCGCACTCTTTAAATAAGCAAAACTGGCGTCCCCACTCGCCGCATTTCCCCGCCCCAGAGTAATCTGATGTGCGGTTGAGGCGTCTAAGGGGATATCTAGTATGGATAGATTATCTGGTTCAGCCAGAGGTGTGGTACTGTCTACGGTGTGCCGCAATTCCTTATACGCCGTCTGTAACAACGAGCGACTACCAATAACCGTTATTTGAGCATCTTGAGTTATCTGCTCATCTGCCAACGCCTTCAGCACCACCTCCGGACCAATTCCAGCCGGATCACCCAAGGTGACAGCCAAGCGAGGACGCCCTTGGGGTGGATGGTGCGGTTGTGTAAACAAATATTTCTCAGTTTTCATTTTGGATTTCAACCCAATCGCGATAATCTTATAACTTAAAGCCTGTTTAGCGATCGCAAGAGGAGATAAGACATGAACGCTGAAATTTTCAATGCTGCTGTACTATCCTTTACCCTAATTCTCGTGGGTATGGGTTTGGGATTTTTGTTACTCAAAATCCAAGGCGGCGAGGGGTAGATTTGTGTGAGGGGGTGATTGGGTGAGGGGTAGATTTGTGTGAGGGGGTGAGGGGGTGAGGGGGTGAGGGGGGAGCAAATGACCAATGACATAAGACCAATGACATAAGACAAATTCTGATAGAATTATATAGAAATGTTAAGTTTACAGGCAGAACTTTTATAAATGAACTTGTTGGTCGTTGGTGCAACAGGCACTTTAGGAAGACAGGTGGTTCGTCGGGCGCTCGATGAAGGTCATCAGGTGCGCTGTCTGGTGCGTAGCCCTAGGAAAGCCACATTTTTGAAAGAATGGGGAGCCGAACTGGTACAAGGGAACTTGTGTGAACCCGATACATTACCGCCTGCTTTGGAAGGCATAACCGCTATTATTGATGCAGCAACCTCTAGACCAACAGGTTCCCTGACGATTAAACAGGTAGACTGGGATGGCAAGGTGGCGCTGATTCAAGCGGCGGCGGCGGCGGGAGTGGAGCGCTTTGTCTTTTTCTCGATTCTCAATTGTGAGAAATTCCCCAAGGTGCCGTTGATGGAGATTAAACGGTGTACTGAACTGTTTCTGGCAGAATCAGGATTAAATTACACCATCTTGCAACCTGCTGGGTTTATGCAAGGACTGATTATGCAGTATGCTGTGCCAATCTTGGAAGGGCAAGCGGTTTGGATTACCGGGGAAGCTGCGCCCACCGCTTATATGGATACTCAGGATATTGCTAAATTTGCCGTTCGTGCGCTTGAGGTTCCGGAAACGACAAATAAAACCTTTCCGGTTGTGGGAACACGAGCCTGGAGAGCCGATGAGATTATTAGTCTATGTGAGCGACTCTCCGGTAAGGATGCTAGAATTGCTCGACTCCCGATTAATTTCTTGCGGGCAATGCGCCAGATTACCAGATTTTTTCAGTGGGGTTGGAATATCGCCGATCGCTTGGCATTCACGGAGGTGTTAGCGACGGGGAAACCGATGACGGCTTCTATGGATGAGGTTTATCCGGTTTTTGGTCTTGATCCCAACGATACAACTACTTTGGAAGCTTATCTGCAAGAGTATTTTAGCCGAATTACCAAGAAGCTGAGGGAAATTGATTATGAGAAAAGCAAGGCGAAAAAGAAGAAGAGGAAGACACCGATGAAAAAACCTTAAGCCTAGAACATAGGTTGAAGTGTTAAGCTAAAATCCCCTCTCCCTCGGAGGGAGAGGGGAGTAAGAGGGCATAGTCTTTGAGTGACACAGATTGTCGCTTTTTGGTGTAAGCTTTCTCGTCAAGGGGATCAATGATAGGTTGAAGTTGAGCAAATCAGGGTTATTGGGTAGAACAACTATTAATAATGTATGACGCGGACTGATAAGTGTGGGCAAAGCAGGGATTATTTATAACGACTACAAACCTGTAGCTTGTCGGGTTGCTGAAGAGTTACAAGAGCAACTCATGGCAGCGGGTTGGGAAGTGTATATGGCAACGGGTGTGGGCGGACTTTTAGGCTATTCCCGCCCTGAGTCTCCAGTCTGTCATACACCGATAGATAAGCTAGCAGCGCCGGGATTTGATGAAAAGATGGCGTTTGCGATCGTTCTGGGGGGAGATGGTACGGTGATGGCGGCGTTTCGCCAAGTGGCGCCCTTCGGAATTCCTCTGCTGGCAATTAATACCGGACACATGGGATTTCTGACTGAAATCTATCTGAATCAACTTCCCCAGGCGATAGAACAGGTGATGACGGGGGAGTATGAGATAGAAGAACGCGCGATGCTGTTGGTGCAGGTGGTGCGGGATCAGTGTATCTGGTGGGAAGCCTTGTGTTTGAATGAGATGGTTTTGCACCGGGAACCGTTGACCTGTATGTGCCATTTTGAGGTGAAAATTGGACGGCATTCGTCGGTGGATATTGCGGCTGATGGGGTGATTATCTCCACACCGACGGGTTCGACGGCGTATTCCCTGAGTGCGGGGGGAACGGTGGTAACGCCTGGGGTGCCGGTGTTGCAGTTGATGCCGATTTGTCCTCATTCTTTGGCGTCGCGGGCGTTAGTGTTTGCGGATACGGAAAAAGTGCAGGTGTTTCCGGCGATGCCGACTCAGTTGGTGATGGTGGTGGATGGAAATGCGGGCTGTTATGTGTTACCTGAGGATCAGGTTCATGTGGCGCGATCGCCTTATTCGGCTCGATTTATTCGCTTGCAACCGCCTGAGTTTTTCCGGGTGTTGCGTGAGAAGTTGGGCTGGGGATTACCTCATATTGCCAAACCGACATCGGTGGAGTTACCTTAGGTCTTTGATTGTCTGATGCGACAACCAGTAGGTGTTTTTTTCGGGGAGTCAAAATTTGAGGCTGTAATCCTTATTGGGTGAGGGATACAGGCTTTTTTGCGGCTGAGGAGGTTGTCGCAATGGCTGAAATGCTTATTCAGAAAGGGTTTGAGACTTTTTTGTTGGCGGGAATTGTCAAAAGTGAGGGCTGAAATGCTATAGTTAGAGGAGGTTGTCGCAATCGAACCTTGAAAACTAAATACAGCAAGCGTTTCAGAGGTCGGCGGTCGAAATCCTCTATAATCCCTATCAGGGATTGAAACCCCTAACTCATCTCCCGGCGTTTCCCCGTTAGGGGTCGAAATCCTCTATAATCCCTATCAGGGATTGAAACTGATCTCATTTTCAGCCCAGTCCAACGAGATGTAGTCGAAATCCTCTATAATCCCTATCAGGGATTGAAACAATAATTCCAGTGGGCAAACTGTTTTCCGACAGATGTCGAAATCCTCTATAATCCCTATCAGGGATTGAAACTATTAGTAAGCATAGATTTATCAAGCTCAAGCAAGTCGAAATCCTCTATAATCCCTATCAGGGATTGAAACGAGCTAGAAGAAGAAGATCCTAGTTTCAAGTACCGTCGAAATCCTCTATAATCCCTATCAGGGATTGAAACCCATCTGGCGCATTCTCAAAAATAAGTTCCAGTGGGAGGTCGAAATCCTCTATAATCCCTATCAGGGATTGAAACGTGGCTTCAGACATCGCTTGACCCATTTCTAGGAACGTCGAAATCCTCTATAATCCCTATCAGGGATTGAAACTTTTCTCTATGCCTTTATCTTGGTGGGCTTTTTGCGTCGAAATCCTCTAAGCTGTCATGCATTTAAATTGGGTATTAGTAGCGAGCAAGATGCAAAGCCTGCGGCATGGCTTCGCTTAACGCACTACAAGGATTGCGCCATTATTGATATTAAGGTTTAAATGCCGAACAGCTTAGTAGCGAGCAAGATGCAAAGCCTGCGGCATGGCTTCGCTTAACGCACTACAAGGCTTTCGCCGTTATTGATATTAAGGTTTAAATGCCGAACAGCTTATTTAAATGCCGAACAGCTTAGCGCGATCGCTTAGTTAGAAGACTCTCCTGATTCAATCGCCTGTTGTAACATAGCTTTGTTGAGTGCAGGGGATGGAGTGTCAAGGGATTCGAGATTCCTGGCTAACCATTGCTCGACTGTAGCCGCCCATAAATTAGAGAGAACATGACGCCAAGCCTGAAGCTGTGCTGAATGTCCGTCTTGCTTGCACCATTGTGCGATCGCATCAGATAGATTTTCTATTTTATCGGGTAACGGTTTGATTAAGTCAGCCAAGTTAGCTAAGTCTTGAGGCGAGAAAAGTTCTCGTTGATGAGTTAAGAGTTCAATAAAAGCCGCAACATTCTGTTGAGAGAATGACTGTGCTGCGGCTTTGACAACTTCGACAGGCAAATCTAACCCTTCAGCAATCATCTCCACGTTTAAACCCAACTGCATCATCCGAGGGATGGCTTCTAACTTGGCTTTGAGTTGACCTTTTTGTTCACCTTCTGCTAACCCTTCTTGTTTGGCTTCCTGATAAACTTTGGTTTGTTTGAGTTCACTTAATCCTAACATGGCTTCTATCTCCTCCCGGCTTTTTTGCGGTAATTTGTAAACAATGATTGTCTCAATTAAATCAATTAGATTTCGTTGTATCGTCTGATCCGTTATCTGGGCTTGGGCTTGTTCGATTAGAGTCCTTGCTCGTTCAGGGGCTGTCTGTTGATTCTCAATTACTAGCTTAACAATATTAACCCCCAGGGAATCCGATGCATCGTCTCCTAACTCATCCAAGTAAATCCGTTGCACTCGGGTAAACAGTTCCCGAAATTGTAACGGTTGTTCTCGTTCAATCCGGCGAGTCGGATAAATGACGACAACCCGCCAAGGACAAGCGGGTTTATCTTGTCTCAAGTACAGAAAGAGTTCAGCAAATATACGATAGTATAAATCCTCATCGGGTTGAAACTGAACTTCGACGACATAGAAGGGGTTTTGGGAGTTTTCCGTCTTGGGAAAAAATAAACCATCGAGTCGAAATGCCAGTTGTTTGATTTCACGGGAGGTGAATTGATAAGTTGTTGCTTGTTCTGTTGACTGGTTAATCAGTTCAAAGAAGATACTGGGAAATTGTTTAAACAGGCTATAAAAGAGGGTATCAGTTTTCACGTTCTCCTTTGGTAACTATTACACCGTGGACAACGGCTACTATGCCACCCTCTCTGGTGCAAAATTCCTATCAGGATTGTCTTGACTAATTTTAAAAAATATGCATAGACCGAGGAAGAACAGCCGACGAAAGTCGGGGCGGGTTTAGTCAGATTTGGGTGCAACCGAAAAGATAATCGTAAAACCCGCCCCTACAAACGCGCCCGGATTCCTCGACGGTTATAAAGGATTATGTAGGGGCGTACCGACGTGCGCCCTTCCTTGCCAACACCGACGTGCGCCCTTTTACCGCAGCAATGTGCGCCCGGTTTAATCGTAAAATCTATGCGATCATTTTAGCTAGTCAGATTAATCGCGAAGCAGGGGTTTGGAAACCAAACCCCTACAAATCATATCGATGGCAAAGACGCTGCACTTTTTTCTGCATCCGGTGACGCATACTCTCCGGTGAAATAATTACACAATCCTCCCAATATCGCGATATTTCCCGCAGAAACCAGAAGGGATTCACCACTCGCCGCACCACCTGACGCACCTCTCCTATCACTTTATCGTCTATATCCTCAGGTTTAGGTTGATAAGCTTTCACTAGCCAACCATAAAAATGTAAGTACACTTTAATGGCATCGAACTCACCGCGCCAGCCGCCACTGGTGGGTAGGATTGCCTGAATTCGGTCTAATCGGAAGCAGCGATTGTGCCAGAGTTCCGGTAAATCAGCCATCTCCTCCTCGACATCTGCGGTTTCTTCACACCAGACTTGCAGGTAAAAGCGTTTTTCGTAGAAGCAAATCTCTGCATAGCGGACAGTATAGTCCAAGTCTTGTGCTTGGGAGTTGCGATAGAGTAACCGAAAGGGTTGTTCTTGATTAATATAGTTTTCCACCTCAATACGCCAGGGTTCAGTGGGTTTGCCAATCTGTTGCAGCAGGGATTGGCGCAGGGGAGGTTCTAGATTGCCTCGGTCGAGCAAAAGTGTAAGTATATTTTTAGCGGCTTCGACGTGACCTGCATCGATTAAGGCGGCGGTGGCTTGTTGTAAGGCGTTGACCTGTTCAGGGTTGAGGGTGAAGGGTTTTCCGACTTCTAGTTGTTGTTGCGCGATCGCACTGATCAGTCCCGATGGGCTGGGATTCTTGCCCCAGAAGATGTTCAGGCGACGGGCAATCTCTTCTAGCTGGGCTTTCGTGCCAGGGGGAATCGATAGGGTCAGTGTTTCTTTCTTTCTGGGCATTTTAATTTTGTACTTGCACTTTTAGGAAAACCATGGCATAGTGGGATTAATCTAAGTATATTTTGATTTGTCGGCAATGCAGCCATGACTAACTATGCGATCGCGCTTCAGCCTCTATACTCGCGTTTGTGTGAACAACCGCCTGAAGGAATTATCTTACCTCCAGATTGGTCCTCACTATCCTGGCATCAAGGAGAAACGGTTGCAGCCTTGAGAGAGTCTAGCATTGATGTGGTTTTCAATACCGCCGTGACGGGGGATGGTAAAAGTTTAGCCGCTTATCTCCCCGCGATGACCAGTCGCACGTACACTTTAGCCGCCTACCCGACAAATGAATTGGCACGGGATCAGGAAAAACAGGTACGAGGCTATAAACGTAAGTTTCAGCCGGAGTATGATCCGCAAATCTATCGCTTGAATGCGGCGATTTTGGCGGAGTTTATTGAAACCAACAAGCTACCTTCTAAGCAAGCTGGATTGCTGAATCGTTCCAATAATTCAGAAATTCTGCTGACGAATCCTGATATTTTTCACTATATCCATGACTTCCGCTATCTGCGGCGCAACAAAGAAGGGAAGGGAGATAACCCAAATCGACTATTTGCCAATATTGATAAGAATTATAACCTATTTGTTTTCGATGAGTTTCATATTTTCTCGTCGCCTCAGATTACCAATATCCTCAATGCTATCCTGCTGATTAAGCATACTGTACCGGGAAAGCAATTTTTGTTTTTATCGGCGACGCCTAATGAATTCTTACAGGACTATTTATTAAAGGCGGGATTGAAGTATCGGGTGATTAATCCAGTTGCACAGGGGGCTTATCGATTCTCAGTTGAGGACAATGATAAAAACTGGCGACCGATTAGTCAACCGATTGAGTTACGATTTCCCAAAAACCTGGAACCGAATTTCCGGTCAAGTTATGATTGGATTGTCGAGAATGCTGAATCAATAATTTTAAGGTTTTTTCAGGATTATCCAGGTAGTAAGGGTGCGATTATCCTCAACTCCATTGCCGCCGTTAAAACTTTACTGCCGAGACTGAAGCAGCTATTTGAACCCTTGGGGTTTCAGGTACGAGAAAATACTGGATTGACGGGAGAGACAGAGAAATCAAAATCAGTTGTTGAGGCAGATTTACTGATTGGTACGTCTACAATTGATGTTGGGGTAGACTTTCGGATTAATTTCCTAGTCTTTGAAGCGGCGGATGCGGGGAACTTTATTCAGCGTTTGGGACGGTTGGGGCGGCATAAAGGGTTTGAGACGTATCAGGCTTATGCGTTGTTACCTAAGTTTATTGTCGAACGTCTGTTTGAAGTGGAATCGCCGCCTTTACAGGATGGGGAAACTTATGATCGGCTGACGTTTTTTAATACAGTTCGCGCTAATTTTGCCTTTGTGAATGAGTTTAAGCATTATCCATCACGTTGGGGTGGGATACAGTCGGCTTGTGTTTATTCGGAATTACTCAGGCTGATTCAGCGGTACCCAGAAGCGGCATCAGGATTTGGCAATGATATCCAAAAGGCGTTGGGAGTTAGTGTGAGGAAAAAATTTGGACAAATCAAGCACTGTCAGCGGGAAGGGAAACAAAAGGTTATTGATGAGGCGCGGAGTTTTCGCGGCAGTAGTCAGCTTAATTGTGCCATATATGATGCCACAAATCCGGATGAACCGGAATCGGAACGGTTTAAAACTTATAATCTGCCTAGTTTATTGAGTAATTTTACGTTTGAGTGGTGGGACAAGGAACGGTTTATCAGATGTGCAAGAAAAGCGGATGTCCCTAGCCAGCGATTTGAGCAAGCCTTGGCTTATTTTAAGTTAACTGGATATCGGGATGTGCGGGAAAACTGGCATTTTTATTATGGAGGAGAACTGGGTGAGATGGTGAAGTCAGGTAAGGTGCAAGTTCTCAAAGGGTTGGAAATTTGGCAACCTCATGGGAGGGACATTAATCAAATCAGTCAGAGGGTGAGTCGTCGAGGATTCGTCTGTTTTATTTGCGATCGCGATCGCGCCACGGTTCGGGCGAGGTTGGGATTGCCAATTCATTTTCAAGTTTATGGGTTGAGTAATCAGCTAAATGATACGAATCCAGGGTACAGTATTGCATTTGGTCAATCGGCGCTATTGCTGGAGACGCTGACTTGGTATTGGCAACCCCAGCAGGATGATGGATGGGTTTGTTGAAAAGCTTGCGGAGAAAGGGGTTTGCCCGAAATCAGAAGGCGACAGTGTTTCAATACCTGATAGGCATTAGTGAAAGTGCAGCACTGAACTGCAATCCTTTCTCCTTAGTTTATAGAATACACGATTTTGTCACTGTCGGTTAGTCCGGCTAAGTCCGATGCAGAAATTGTTCTCCCTGTTTACTGGATACACGATTTTGTCACCGCCCTTACTTAGGCGCTCTCATATTTGCTAATCAATTAGGCTACAGTGACTACTTGACATTTTCAATAGAGGTGAGGATGATGGTAGAAACCACCATTAACAGCACGATTATGGACATTCATCTCAGTGATGCTGATATCGCTCAAATGCCAGAACCGGGTCGTACCTGGTTTCTCAACTGGCTTCCCGAATACCTGAAAATCAAGAGGTCAAAGTCTCATCTATTCGCAGTTCCTCAACAGTCGGAAACACTTGAAGTACCTTCGATTCAGCTCGATCTTCCTCTTGAACCTCAAAATCTTCAGCAAGACACAGAACACACTCATGTCAGGCTCACCCAGCTATTTGAGGCGGGTATCACTCAACTAGGGATGGCAGTTCGAGTCAAGCTAAAGCGGAACTTAGCAAAGCGCTTTGGATGCCAGTACAGAGAAGGACTTGAAATATCTCCCACAGGAACAATCGTTTTCAACGGACAAGAATTTGATAAACCCAGTCCCCTAGCAGCAAAGGTTAATGGTAGTGCAGCGAACGGCTGGGAGTACGTCGAGGTCAAGAAGAATGACCAGTGGGTTGGCTTGGATGAATTACGTCAAATTTGGAGACAAATCAATGACTAACGAAAATCTGTTATCCCGAATTTCGATTGACCCAAATATTTGCTTTGGCAAACCTTGCATTCGCGGACATCGTATTTGGGTGTCTCTCATCCTTGATTTTTTAGCGAGTGGTATGACAATTGACGAGATTCTCGAAGATTATCCGGGTATAGAGAGGAATGACATTCTTGCTTGTATTGCCTACGGTGCAGAAATGGCAAGGGATTCATACGCCGAGATTCCTCTGGAGATGAATCGATGAAGCTGAAGTTAGATGAGAATCTGGGTAGACGCATGGCAACACTATTACGTTCAGCAGGACATGATGTGGCTACAGTACCGGGACAAGACTTATCTTCAACACCAGACACGCAATTAATTGAAATTTGTCGCCGTGAAGGTCGATGCTTGGTGACATTAGATCGGGGTTTTGGTAATCGTCTGCGGTTTAAGCCATCGAATTATTCTGGAATTGCAGTGATTCGTTTACCCAAGCAACCCAATCCAGGAGATTTGCGCGAGGCGATTGAGATATTCATGGCGGGATTAGAACAAGCAGATATTGTAGGAAAGCTGTGGATTATCCAACGAGGAGTGATTCAGGAATACCAACCGATTGAGTCAGAGGAGACAGATAAATGACGGGAAAACAATTATCCTTATTTGAGAATAACGGCGATGAACTTCCTCTAGAACCCTTAGATTTAGAGACGACAGAAGAGGAGGATGATGATACTCTAGCTGATGCTGAATTATTAACCATTCGCTTATTCAAAAATGCCATTCAAGAAGCATCAGGAAATCAAGGCGATCGCATCTTAGCATCCTTTGCCGCCGATGTCTTGCCCCGTCTGATTCAGCAGTTAGTGGGGGTAACCGCTAAGGGGGGTCAATTTACTGAAGATAGACGGGCAGAAGGGAAGAATGTTGACCGGAGTAAAGAGGATCAATCCTTTACCTCACACCTGCTGAATGGCTTGTTTCCCACCTATCGAATTCTCAGGATACTGAAGACTGAGAGTAAACAAACTAATCCAGTGAAACGGAATTGCACCGAAGCCGAAATTCGCCTATTTATCGCAGCCTATCTCTTACATGACTTTGATAAGTTTCCTGATTATCCTGACTGGCTAGAACAATCAGATCGTAGATTCCAACACCGCAACTGGCGAGAAAATCCCGCCCACAAATCAGACGCGCCAGATTTTGGGCGGGGATATGTGGCGCAAAAGATGCGGGAGTTTGGCTTAACGGTATTCCTGGGTGAAGAGTGGGAGTCTCAAGTTGATGATATTGTTTGGTTGAGTCATAATGCTGGGGTAAAATGGGATGCGGATTTAGGTCTAGAATGTCGCGGGTTAACGCCGAAATTAGATGGACGAATTCGAGGAACGCTGGCAAGTTTAGTTAGACTCTCGGATTTATTCGCCTCTGTGATTAAGCATCCTAGAGATATTGACAATAATGGATTATTTACGGAACTCCAGAGTCTGAGTAATGGACAGCTTCAGTTTCGCTATCATGCCCTTGCCGATAATCGAGGCGTTCTCACTAATATTATTAACAATGCTTTAATGGATGTTCATCCGAGTGACTATTATACACCCTTACTGTATTTACCCGATGGGGTGGTGTATTTAGCCAAAGCAGATGCACCCGCGATTGATACCAGTCAAATTTCAGCACAGGTGATTGCCAAGATTCGCCAGTTTTGTGCCGAGAGGCTACAGCATAAATCCACGGGGTTTAGTCGAGATGGGAAGGGATTTAAGTTTGCGGATTATTATTGGTTATTCTTTGATGCACCCGGGTTAATGCAGGTGAGTATTGATGCCGCGTGCCGACTTATTCCTAGTACCAAAACTTCCTCAGCGAAAAAGCGGAGTGAGAGTTTAGTTAAGTTCAAGAATCAGGGGGATTTACCGGAGACTATCCCGGTGGAATTTGACGCCGATTATCGGATTGATCGGTTAGCTGAATTTGGGGATATCCTGTGTCGAGGAATTTGGCAGAAATGGTGCGATCGCGTCCACCACGTCCAAAGGTTAAAACCGAAGGCACAGCGCCAAAGTTTGCCGGATTTAGATTTAACTCAACACTTAGCTGAATCCTTAGGATTAGCGGCAATAATTCCTAATATAAAAGCGATTCAATCCCTAAAAAAAACTGGAGGCGTTCCCCTAGATTGGTATTATATCGCGGCACAGTATATTCAGCAAACCAAAGGGTTAGATGAGAACCAGTTGCGCCAGACAATGGTAGATATGGTAAGTCAGGCGACGAGTTTAATTCAACCTATGATTGAAGCCGTAACTATTCCCGATGGTTGGCAGGATTTGCGAACCTATATTAGTCGAGTGGTGACGTTACCAACGGGTGCGGTGACACCACCAGAGGTAAATCCGTTCTTAGTTGAACTTAACCGTTACCGCGCCGCCAAAGTAACTGGAAGAGGGCGAGAAAATGTCTGTGCTATGTCCAGTTCGGCTTATACAGTAACGGAACAAATGGAGTCAGCCACGTTATTTGCGCCGCAAGTCTATAGTAATCGCCAGATTTTATTTAATACTCAGGCGGCGAAGCGACAAATTTGTTCAATTTGGTCAATTGAACTGATGTTGCGGCAAATTTTGATGAATCAAACCAATGCGACGGGGGCAGATTTTGAGGGACGGAAGTATCGCTATCTCTATCTCTATCCCGCTTACTTTTTTACCCCAGAAACGAATAAATTCTTACACAAGGCTTACACCTGGATTGCTAGAACTCGCTTTGATGCCGATATTCGCAACCATTTGATTCGGGATAAGCAGGAGGCGCGGTTTACACTGGAGAATTATCAACAGGTGGATTCCTTATTAATTCAACCCGACTTACAACCAGAAGATGACCGCACGTTTAAACTGAATTATCCAGAAGATCAGCCGCTAACCTTCTTTTTCCTAGCGTTACCACCGGGAAGGGATGCTACAGATATTGAATCCTGGATTATGCCAGCGTGGTTAACCTTTGCCTTACCCTTAATTCTAGATGTGAAAGCCGTAGCCTCTGAATCTCCGGTTCCCCCATTTATTAGTGGGGCTGATTTTGAAAAGACGGCTATCTTAGATGGCGAACATCAAGGGATTCGGTCTTTAGTCAGAGACAGTGAATACCGCTTAGATGGTATTTTACCCCGTCAAGTAACACCGCGTTTATTTTCTCCTTTGAATGCCTTAAGTGCCGCCTATTGTATTCACTTAGAAGCGAATCGCAAGAAAGATGGCAATCCCGATTGGGGGAAATTAGCAGCATTAGCGCGAGATTTGGACACTGATCCGCTTTATGTCTTTCACTATCTGAGTAAATGGTTCCGCAAACAGGAGAAACTGGACAGTGTTCCCGTTAGCAAAATCAAACTCTATCTCGATTTTTACCATTACTTTGACCCAGAAGGAGAAGCCGTGAACGAACTCAGAGAACTGACTCGACTCTACCGTGTATTTTATCGTGCCAAGCGTCCTTCGGCTAAAGCCAATGCCATTCTTAAACCCATTGATGAGGCGGCGGATGTGATTTTAAAGATTGATAAAGCACTAATTATCAATAGCGACTCCCAACTTAATCAGGAGGTATTAATTGATGTTGTGGCATCACGTTTATCCAAGTTAATGAATAATGTCCGCCGACGTGCCGCTGAAGGAAAACCTACCCTAGCTTTCGTGGATGGTAAATGGAAACCTGCGCTGAATTCAGAAGCCGAACGTCAAGCTGTACGGGAGTTTTCTGAATATTTTGTCGAGGTGATTTTTGCCAGGAAATTTAAATGCGATCGCGCCCGTCTAGCCGGAACTCAGTTAAACTTAATTCGGGATACCTGTGAGTACCTTTACCGCCTCGCTGATGACCAAGAACGCCAGGAACGCAAGCAAGATGAACCGGAAGAGGTTCCGGAGTTAGATACAGAATCTGTTCCCTAATCAATTTTTGTTCACTCAATCATCTGGAGTAAAAATCATGCCCTTTCTCAAAACTATCGATTCCCAATTCTTTCACCCAGAAATCCCCGCCAAACCCATGGGCAAATATGCTCATTTTATCACCCTTCGCATTACCGAATCCTATCCCCTGTTTCAAACCGATGGCGAGTTAAATAAGGCACGAGTGCGGGCGGGAATTGTGCAAAAGGAAACCATTAGCCGTCTGGCAATGTTCAAGCGCAAACAGTCTACCCCAGAACGTTTAACCGGACGCGAATTATTGCGGAACTACAAAATTGGCGACTGGGAAACCTGCGATTATAACGTTAATTTTAGTAAGACAACACCGGATTGTATTCTCTATGGTTTTGCCATTGGGGATGCAGGTTCAGAGAAATCTAAGGTTGTGGTTGATACGGCGTTTTCAATTACACCCTTTGATGAGTCTCACTTTAATTTTACCCTGAATGCCCCCTTTGAAAACGGCACAATGAGTCGGAATGGAGAAGTCACCAGTCGGATTAATAGCCAAGACCATATCTTACCCCAAGTCTTTTTTCCCAGTATTATTACCTTAAAAGATCCCACCGAATCCGGATTCCTGTATGTGTTCAATAATATCCTCAGAACCCGTCACTATGGGGCGCAAACCACGCGCACGGGTCGAGTTAGGAATGAACTCATTGGTGTCATCTTTGCCGATGGAGAAATTGTTAGTAATTTACGCTGGACACAAAAGATATATGATCTGATGAAACAGGCAGATCAAATTCAACCCCCTGATCCGCTCAATGAAGATGAGGTTAACGCAGCCGCCAGCCAAGGAATGAGCGAGTTAATGGCACAAGAATATATCCCCCACACTGATTTTATTGGTGAGTCATTGTTACCCATTTTAGCGGAAGTTAAATCAATCACTAGCAATGAGACACAACTTATCGCCATGTTGACCCAAGCCAATGCTGAATCATCAGCATACTCAGAAAAATACATTGCTAAAGCCAGTAGCAAGACCAAAAAATCCCCAGCAAAATCCAAGTAATTATGGCTCTAATTTACCGCTGTCAGCTAGAGTTGCATGATAGCCTCTATTATGCCACTCGTGAAATTGGGCGACTCTATGAAACTGAACCGATTATCCATAATTACGCCCTCTGTTACGCCTTGGGATTAGTGGATAGTTCTGTTTATGGGACAACTGTTGCCCCAGACAAGTCCTATGGTTACTTTTGTGGCGAACAAGTTCCCAAGTATCAAGAACATTTAACCCCTCTCAATGCCCAGGGAATTTACATTACACCGGGGCGAGTCATTCACCATAGCGCGGTTCTCAACACCTGGAAATATGCCAACAATAACTATCATGTTGAGATGGAGAAAACCCAGAAAAATATCCCCAGTTTTGGCAGAACCAAAGAGATTGCCCCGGAAAGTCAATTTGAGTTTTTCGTTATCTCTCACAAGCCATTCACATTACCCAAATGGATTCGTCTAGGGAAGTGGATGAGTAAAGCCGAGGTAAAAATAGAACAACTGGCTACTCCTCAACTGATGGAGGGAGAATTCACCTATCCTTATCCCCTGAATCCCCTAGATGTGATGTTTACCCATCGCGTCATCAGTTATGATGTGGTGAATATGTCACCAGTTAGTTTAATTCGGAATGTGCGAATTCAGGGGCAATATTATCAGGTGAGTGACAGGAAACCTTTCTTGATTCCGGCACAAATGCAGTATCAATTTCAGGGGAGTTAATCAGTTTCATGGTGATAAGGTAGGTTAACCTAGGTAAGGGTAAGGCAGTGCCGTGTCCCGACAAAGATGTGGCACCGGAACATCTTGATAAATTGGTTATTGTGTAGGGGCAGGTTTAGGGACTCAATTCAACTATTTACCGATAACTTCTCAACAAAACCCGCCCTCCCCACTAGATTTTCCACGAACCTAATTTTATAGATCCCCCCTAGCCCCCCTTCAAAAGGGGGGAACCGGATTTTAAGCGGGATTTAGGGGGATCTCAACGTGAAACCCTAACCATTCATTTACAGGTAAAACTAATGAATAATACCGATTACATTCCCATCGCCTCTCTTAACCAATATTCTTACTGTCCCCACCGTTGTTGGCGGATGTTTTGTGCGGGAGAATTTAGCGAGAATTACTATACCATTGATGGCACCAGTTTACACGATCGCGTCCACACTGTCGGGGAGTCTCAACGTGAGGAAGTTGGGCAGGTGCGGGCGATTTGGCTGAAGTCTCAACAGTATCACCTAATCGGGAAATCGGATTTAATTGAATCAGAATCGGGTGAACTCTATCCCGTGGAATATAAGCGGGGGCGCAAAGCGTCTAGGATGGTAGCTTTAGCTACGAGTCTTAGCTAATGTTTTTACGATAGCTAAATAGGTATTAGAATAAAGGTAAGGAGGTGATGCAAAGTGTTTAATCTGACTTACGCCTATAAACTAAAGCCAACCAAAAATCAGGTAGTCATTTTTGAAGATTGGCTAGAACAAAACCGCCGTGTGTACAACTATGCACTAGCAGAGAGAAAAGATTGGTTTAAATCGCGTAGTTGTCAGGTTAACGCTTGCTCACTCGCTGGTGAATATATCATTCCAGCTAATGTCCCTAGACCAACTTACAATAAGCAAGCTGTAGCCTTAACCGCATACCGAAAAACGAGTGAAAACCTTAAACGGGTTCATTCTCAGGTACTCCAACAAACACTTAAGAAACTGGAGAAAGCTTTTGTCAGTATGTGGGAGCAAGGTCACGGTTTCCCACGGTTTAAAAAAGCTGGCAGAATGCGGTCATTCGTGTTTCCTCAGTTAGGGAAAGACCCCATACAGGGAGACGCGGTTAAGCTTCCTATGATTGGGTTAGTCAAGTTTAGGCAGTCTAGACCAATCCCGGACGGGGCAACCATTAAGCAAGCGCGTGTAGTCAAACGGGTATCAGGTTGGTATGTCATGCTCACCTTACAGTGGGATATTGACGTACCTCAGCCAATGCCCCATGGGGAAGCCATCGGAATAGATGTAGGAATCAGTCATTTTGTCGCCGTATCCAATGGTAAATTATTTCCTAATCCTAAGCCTTTTAGGGAACTCGAAAGCAAGCTGAGATTGCTGCAAAAGAGGGTATCTAGAAAGCGATTAGGGAGTAACAATTTGAAAAAGGCACAAGCCAAAGTAAATCGATTGCATGAACGGATAGCGAACGTTAGGAAAAACTACCACTGGGAGCTAGCCCATAATCTTTGTGATTGGGCGGGTATGATATTTGCTGAAGACCTAAACCTAAAAAGGTTAGCCAAGGGGATGTTAGGTAAGCATTGTTTAGACGCTGGATGGGGTCAATTTTTCCAAATACTAGAGCAGTGCTGTTTTAAACGTGGTGCATTCTTCCTAAAGGTAGACGCTAAGAAAACTAGCCAGATATGCCCTAAATGTTTAACAGAAACGGGTAAAAAGTTACTATAGCAATCCTATTTAGGTTGTGGCAATTTTCAAAACTGAAACCCTTGCTATACTTGGCTTTCGAGCTTTTCGCTTGTTGCATCCTATTTAGGATTGCTATATCTAATCGCGTCCATTCATGCCATCACTGCGGCTATACAACCGACAGAGATGTAGCCGCCGCTCAAGTAGTCTGTATAAGAGGACTTGCAGCCGTGGGACTCACGGTCAAGATGCTTTCTGAGGGTAAATACACTGGTATCCCTGTGAAGGAAGAATCCCCGTCTATGCAAGAGCGGGGAGTGTCAAGGGCAGTGGATGCAGTATAGTGTGTTCGAGTGCAGTTTGACGGATACCCAGTATGCCAAGTTGCGATCGCGTTTGAATAAGGTGATTAAACCAGACCAGGATAGTATTCGCTTCTATTTCCTCTGTGGCTGTTGTCAAGGGAAGGTTGAACGCATCGGCGGTGAACCCATCAGGGATAATTCGATTTTCTTTGTCTGATGCGACAACCAGTAGGTGTTTTTTTTGAGGAGTCAAAATTTGAGGCTGTAATCCTTATTGGGTAAGGGATACAGCCTTTTTCACGGCTGAGGAGGTTGTCGCAAAGGCTGAAAGGCTTATTCAGAAAGGATTTGAGACTTTTTTGTTGGCGGGGGTTGTCAAAACCGAGGGCTGAAATGCTATAGTTAGAGGAGGTTGTCGCAATCGAACCTTGAAAACTAAATACAGCAAGCGTTTCAGAGGTCGGCAGTCGAAATCCTCTATAATCCCTATCAGGGATTGAAACGCCCTAGATCCACACACCAGCTTGCACCACCTGGGTCGAAATCCTCTATAATCCCTATCAGGGATTGAAACTCATCATCGAATGCCTTGCCTTTATCCCTTTTTAGTCGAAATCCTCTATAATCCCTATCAGGGATTGAAACTATTGCAGAAGATTTCATTGCTAGGTGGCTGACGTCGAAATCCTCTATAATCCCTATCAGGGATTGAAACTCAACCCCACCCACCCTAGTATCGGGAGTCGCAAGTCGAAATCCTCTATAATCCCTATCAGGGATTGAAACGAATCAACCCATCCATTCGGAACCGATTGATGTACCGTCGAAATCCTCTATAATCCCTATCAGGGATTGAAACAAAGAGCGTGCCAAGGTTCGACGCGCCGCCAAAAAGTCGAAATCCTCTATAATCCCTATCAGGGATTGAAACGTATTCTCCCCCGTATATGTATTCGGTTGTCTGTTCCCAAGGTCGAAATCCTCTATAATCCCTATCAGGGATTGAAACACAGTGAGGCTTACCCCACCGGGCATCCTGCGCGGTCGAAATCCTCTATAATCCCTATCAGGGATTGAAACTGGTTGATCGGTTCCAATCGGGAGAGTCAAAGGTGTCGAAATCCTCTATAATCCCTATCAGGGATTGAAACTATGCCCCATAGCCTAATTCTCAACCTGCTTCCCCAATCGCCAATTCCGCCACAGTTTCTCAGTGGACGCCATTTACACGCCCTATTTCTTAACCTAGTCAGTTCTGTCGATAGAAACCTAAGCGATTATCTCCATGAAGCCAAATCCGATAAAGCCTTTACCCTGAGTCCCCTACAAATTCAGCATCGCAGTGATTCAGCATCCGCTAATCTGTACTGGCAACATCATCAACCGATTCCCCCAGGAACTCCCTGTTGGTGGCGAATTTCCCTACTTGATGATACCTTATTCAGCCAATTAACCCACCTGTGGTTAAACCTGAATCCCGAACAACCCTGGCATTTAGGTCCAGCCAACTTACAGATTACCAGTATTCTGGGAACACCCCAACCAGGAATACCCGGATGTTGGGCAAATGCTCTCAGTTATCAACAATTATATGACCAAGCCGCCACAGGCGATCGCACTCTGAATTTTGCCTTTTCTACCCCCACCGCATTTCGTCAGAGTAAATATGATTGTGCCTTACCCACAAGGGAATTAGTCTTCAATAGTTTAATTAAGCGCTGGAATCAATACAGTGGCATAGAATTCCCGAAAACATTAGTCGAGCTTATGTTTCCCAGTTTCTTTGATATTCACACTGAATTAGTTGCCGATTCTCGCAGTAAGTTTATTGGCTGTGTTGGCGCCCTCAATTTTCGGATTATGGGACAACTTGAGGCAGAAGCGATTCAGCAAATTAATGCTTTAGCCGATTTTGCCCTCTATTCTGGCGTCGGGCGGAAAACCACCATGGGAATGGGAATGGTAAGGCGAATGAAATCGTAAAGACGTTGCACCGGAACATCTCTATAAATTGGTTATTGTGTAGGGGCGGGTTTAGGGACTAAATTCAACGATTCACCGATAAATGAACAACAAAACCCGCCCTCCCTACCGATAAATGAACTAGATTCTCCATCCACCTAATTTTATAGATCCCCCCTAACCCCCCTTCAAAAGGGGGGAACCGGAAAAATGCCCAAACCAATTTACACCAAACGCTGTAAAGGATGCAGTTTTTATCCCCAATGTTTACCCCAAGCCGCCAAAAAAGTGGGGCGATATCGGGAATGAATAATGCTTGCTTGTAGTCGGCGCTTTAGCGCCGCCTACGAACCCAACCTATCCAACTCCCGGTAATCCGGTAACCTCGTATCAATCGCCACTCCATCACGAATCACCACGCGATCGCACTATCCCCTTTATAATCTAGTCCGCGCAGGCGGACTTTGTTTGTGTAGCCGCGATTTTAATCGCCGTAATCGCCGTAATCGCTACGAACCCAACCCATCCAACTCCCGGTAATCCGGTAACCTCGTATCAATCGCCACTCCATCACGAATCACCACGCGATCGCACTGCGGACGTGATAACAATTCACTATAACTGCGTCCCTTAAACCAAACCAAATTCGCCGCCAACCCCACACCAATTCGCCCCACATCCGCCAATCCCATCAAATCCGCCGCCGTTTTCGTCACCATCGCCGGAGACTCCTCATACACCCCATCCAAATGGGCAACTCTCACCCCTTGATTAAACACCTCCAACAGATCATGATCCCCAAACCCAAAAAACGGATCACGACAATTATCACTCGCCAACGTCACCCCAATCCCAGACTCCAGTAACTCCTGAATCAGCGTCACCCCACGCCAACGCGGTGTTCTCCCCAACTTCCGATCCTGTAAATACAAATTCGACAACGGTAAACTCACCACCCCAATCCCCGCCTGCTTCACCAGCCTCAACGTCTCCGCCACCACCTCTGGCGACTGTACCGCCAAACTGCAACAATGTCCACAAACCACCTGTCGCCCAAACTGAAACCGCAGCGCCGCCTCCGCCACCTTCCGCAAACAAATCGACTCCGGATTATCCGTCTCATCCGTATGAAAATCCAGCGCCAAATCCCGTTCCTGCGCCAGCCGAAACACCTGATTCAACTGCGCCTCTATATCCGGATTCATATACGCCACCCCCCCCAAAACTCCCCCCACTTCCGCCACCAAATCCGCCAACTTTACCCCTTCCGGCGTCAAATAATAATCCAGGGATACCAAAGAAACCGCCTGCAACACCAATCGATTCGCCCACTCCTGCTGCAACTGTTTAAACACGCCAAAACTAATCCTCGCCTGTTCCCCAAAGGAATCAATATGAGTGCGAATCGCCTGAGTACCATGGGCGTAACTACACCTCAACCCAAACTCCATCCGGCGATACACATCCTCCGCTTGCCAATACTGTAAACTATCCTGTTTCACCCTCTCCAACGCCAGATCAAACGTCCCCTCCGGATTCGGCGTGCGTTCCCAAATATGCCCTTTATCCAGATGAGTATGCACATCCACAAACCCCGCCCAAACCTGTCCCCCCTGCACATCCACCACCGCCGTATCACCCATCGACTGAGAATTCGCCCGTACAACTTGCGCCACCTTCCCCTCAGCCACCTGAATATCTACTAAACACAACCCCTCAGGCGTTCGACTCTGCCCAATCGATTGATCCTGAACCTGTAACATTGAGAGTGGCACACAGGCATTTTTCAGCCAATAGCACGGTTCTGATGGAATCACACTCATCAACTTTTCCCCTCCAAGCACCTAAAATATTATATCCTCGTCCGTAGTTGGTAGTTTGTAGTAAGGGCTTTAGCCTATCCAATGATCAGAACATCAACACCACCTGATCAGTAAAACCCATGCCTACAGAAAAAGGGCGGGTTTCGTTGTTCATTTATTGGTAAAATATGGTATATTTCCTTGTTCAGTTATCGGTGAGGCAGGGCGGGTTTCGTTGTTCAGGCATATATCCTTGTTCAGTTATCAATGAAGCAGGGCGGGTTTCGTTGTTCATTTATTAAATACGGCATATTTCCTTGTTCCATTATCGGTGAGGCAGGGCGGGTTTCGTTGTTCAGTTAGTTCTAACTAGCTAAATTTAGTCCCTAAACCCGCCCCTACATTATCTAAACCCGCCCCTACATTATCTAAACCTGCCCCTACATTATCTAAACCCCGCCCCTACATTAGGCTTCTCCTGCTCCCAGACGTGCCATGGCACGTCTCTACATTGCTTCCCCTGCTCCCCAATTCCCAATTCCCCATGACTACCAAAAATTCCCTAATCCTTTGGACATCCCTCAGTCTAAACTTACTCTTTATCCTCCTCTTCAGCATCTTAATCATTCGCAGAGGCGGCATCCCCTACCTAATCAGTAAACTCCCCTTCCATCAACAAGTCGAACAAACCGTAAAAATAGCCCGTCGTCGCAACACCTATCAATCAACCTATCACCAAATGCGAAAACAAATGTTTGAGCAAATGCCCAACTCCGAAACCGAAATTATCTTCATCGGCGATAGTCTCACCGATCAAGGTGAATGGGCAGAACTCCTCGGAAACGCCAACATCCGCAATCGTGGCATCTCTGGAGACACCACCGACGGCGTTCTCAATCGCCTCAATGAAATCACCGCATCCCAACCCCAAAAACTCTTCCTAATGATTGGCGCAAATGACCTATGGAATGAAAAGAAACCCGCCAGCGAAATCGCCGCAAACTATCGCCTCATCCTAGAACAAATTCAACGCCAAACCCCAGAAACCCAAGTCTTTATTCAAAGCCTCTTACCCATGAACACCATCCAATATCCCATTAAAGTCAACAACTCCGATATTATTTCTGTCAATCGCCACCTTCAAGACCTAGCCAACGAATTTTCCTATACCTACATTGATTTACATCAACACTTTACCAACGACCAGAAACAACTCGACCCACTATATACCATTGACGGCGTACATTTAAACGGCAAAGGATACCTAAACTGGGCTAAAATTGTTAATCTTTACGTCAACCAATAATTACCTGAACAGAGAGACACGTCTAAATGAACAACCTAGCCACCCTCTATTTCTTTTGTGGGAAAATGGCAGCCGGGAAATCAACCTTAGCCAAACAGCTAGCCAATGACCATAATGCCATTCTGCTAGTTGAAGATGACCTACTCTCCCAACTCTATCCCGAAGAAATTATTGATATTCCCAGTTACATTAAATACTCTTGGCGTCTTAAAAATGCCATTTCCGATCCCATCTGCAATCTTCTCTTAAACGGTATCTCAGTTGTTCTAGATTTTCCCGCCAATACCCAAAATCAACGTCAGTGGTTCCGTCAGCTTATCGAGAAAACTAATGCTGCTCATGAGCTTCATTTTATCGATGCAACCAACAATCTGTGTAAACAACAGCTCAAGAAACGCAGCCGGGATAAACCAGACGGAACCGCATTTACCAGTGAGGCTGAATTTGAGGCGATAACAAAATACTTTCAGGCTCCAAAAGATACAGAACGATTCAATATTATCAGGTATGAACGCAGCTAATTATTACATCCAGTCGATGGGAATGCTGAAGCAGATCCGTTGCTTCAAAACCATATTTGATAGAGTCAACCTCCAAAAGATAGATATCCGTCTCTTTTCTCTACCACTTACGCATCAGAGCAAAAGTCTATCATTCGAGTCATGATTCCATCACAGTTGAACTTCTAAGCTAAAAGCACTAAGCTAAAAGTAGGTTTAATTCCAGAAAAAAATTAATCCGTGGCTGAATTAACAAAGATTTATATGCGAATTTCCACACCCAAACTCCTAACAGGTACAATCTTAAGTGCCGTACTCTGTGCTGTTGCTGGGACTTCCGCGATCGCACGTCCCCTTGGCGAAGGTTCACTCAATCCCAATACTCCTAATACAACAGAAGCTGAACCCGTGCAACCCAAACACGGGGAAGTTGTCAGCCGCGCCTCTAACTTTGCCACGATTGAAATGGACAATGGTGAACGCCAAACAATACCCGTCGCCCGTTGGAAACTGGGTCGATTAGAACCCGGAACTGACGTGTGGGTAGCTTATGGTCGAATTGTCGCCATTGATTCTCAAGATAAACGCCTCAAAGGTGATATCGTAGCCGACGCCGATTATGCTATACCCATGGAAGGTCGAGTTGCCAGTATCACGGGTAACATCGCCAGTGTGGAATTAGAAAATGGTGATACCGTCAGTATTGGTTTATCTAGATCCCAACAAGGACAAATTGTCCCCGGTACTCAAGTCATGGTAGACGATGGACAGATAATCGAAATCGAGTCAATGTCTCGGTAGTTATCATTTGTTGATTAGTGATTGGGGAAGTATTCACCCAACGCGCTTGCTAATAGAATCAGGTTTGTAGGGGCGGGTTTAGGAATTTTCGTTTGGCTATTAGTGGTAACGTTTGTACAAAACCCGCCCTGACTGAGTTCAAGAAACTTAAGCTCAACCCCTCACCCCCAGCTGACAGGTGTAGGTTTTTTAATTTAGGGTGGAGATAAGACAAGGGAGACAAGGAAGGAAAGTAGACAAGGAAGAGAAGAATTGTATAGCTCAAGAAGTATTCGGAGTAAAAACTGTTCGTGGAAATAAACCATTTACTGTTTGGATAGATGTTGCTGTTCTTCACTACCTACAGTTACTGCAATTGTCCGGTTCCCCTTCTCCCTCGATGGGAGAAGGGGCTAGGGGATGAGGGTGACTCAACTCCCTCAATAGAAAAAGGTGTAAAAAAACGCTCTATTATTCCGTACCAATGCCATCGCACAAGTCCCTATCTTCCACATTGGGATTATACAGCAAATAATTGCGTATTCTGTTGCAACTGCGCTCCATTAAAAAGTCAAGGTCTACATCCCATAGTTTTATAGTGTTGTCACTGCTACCAGAAGCTAAAATCTTACCATCGGGGCTGAAACTTACGCTATAGACCGAATCATCATGATTTTCCAAGCGATTGCGTTCCCTGCTGTCGTAAATATTAGTGATTAAGGAACCCATCACCTCGGGATCATGTGCTTTATGTTTTTGTAGAACTTTCCCTGCCTGAATTGCTGCGATGAAAGCATCCAAATCCTTTCCTTGATTCAAAAGCAATAGAGAAGAGCTCTTGAGTCTGAACTCAGATCGAGTTATGTTTGGGGGGGGGTGAGCTTGCTTCTGTTTATCGGTTCTGAGTTATTCTTACTTTTATTGGTGTGATTCAAACTTAAACAAGAAACATCGCTACCCGAAGCGAACCATGTTAAAACCAACACAAATATTACAGGGACGTTACCAACTACGACAGCAGTTAGCCAATAACGCCGGTCGTCAAACTTGGTTAGCCCAAGACTTGAACTCATCGCCCCCAGAACCCGTCATCGTCAAGCTACTGGCGTTTAGTCCTCAGATGCAATGGGATGAGTTTAAGTTATTTGAACGGGAAGCAGCGGTTCTTAAACAACTGAATCATCCCCAAATTCCCAACTATCGGGACTATTTTTCCCTGGATAAGGAAACGGGTGCGGGATTGTACTGGTTTGGTTTGGTACAGGAGTATATTCCGGGGAAGTCTTTGCAGCAGTTATTAGACCAAGGGTATCACTTTAGTGAAACTCAGGTGCGTTCTATTGCCATTCAGGTGCTGAAGATTCTCCAGTATTTGCATGGATTAAAGCCACCTGTTTTGCACCGAGATATTAAGCCCAATAATCTGATTTTAGGACGAGACAAGCGGGTTTATTTAGTCGATTTCGGTGCGGTGCAGAATAGTGCAGCCGTGGAAGGAGTGACGTTTACCGTAGTGGGAACCTCTGGCTATGCACCCTTAGAACAGTTTTGGGGACAAGCGGTTGCAGCGTCTGATTTGTATGCGCTAGGGGCGAGTTTGATTCATTTATTAACGGGGATCTCTCCGGCTGACTTACCCCAGCGTGAGTTACGGATTCAATTTCGCGACAAGGTGAGTATTAATTCTCAGTTCCTCAACTGGATTGAAGCCCTGAGTGAACCGGATTTAGGACTGAGGTTTAAGACCGCTTCTCAAGCCCTAAAAAAACTCAAACAAGGTTATTTCCTTAAGGATAATAACCCAAGGATTACCTCCCCTGCTTCTAGTAGAATTAAACTTGATAAATCGGTAGATAAACTCAGGATTACTATTCCAGCCAAGCCAATGCTATTACCGCGAGACTTATTTGATTTCGTCATGAAAATAGCACCACTTATAGGAACATATATCATAATTATATTCATAGTGATAATCTTCAGTTTAATCATTCCTTTTGGGGTTTTTTGGGCAACTATATTATTGACAATATTATTGACATCATCCCTTATGCTTATTGACAGTATTTTAGCTATTTTTGGTTGCCTTTTGCCGCTGACAGTATTTTTAATAATATTTTTATTTGGTGACAGATATGTTTTTCATTTCCAGAAACTATGTCGTCACTTAAAAAACAATATATGCGAATCAATTATTAATAATATTAAAAATACAACTTTTGTTTCTTTAAATAGCTACCGCATTCAACTTGATAGAGAAGGGTTGATATTTGAATGCTGCAAGGATTGCATTTTATTTAAGATATATGATCAACCAACAAAAATAAACACTCGAAAAACAAAACTAGAAGATACTAATCCTTATAATTCACGCCTTCAAGAACTTACAGTCAATTTCGATTGTCATCAAATCCATCTAAAAAGTCTAACGGAGACATATACGATAAAGGGTTTATCTCAATCTGAATGCCAATGGATGCTAAAAGAGATCCAAACCTGGCTCTATCATTACCAATAATTAAACAAAATACTGTATTTTTTAACCTAATCATGCAGAAATACCAACTATTAAAAAAACGGTATAAATTAATAATAAACTTAAAAGAAAAGGCGGGTCGCCAAACTTGGATAGCCACTGACGTAAAAGCCTCATCCCCTAAAACAGTCATGATTAAGCTGTTAGCCTTTAATCCTCAGATGCAATGGGATGAACTCAAGCTGTTTGAACGAGAAGCCAAAATTATGCAAACTATCAATCATCCGAGAATTCCCCAATATATTGATTATTTCACCGTCGATGCAACTGAGGGAGAAGGATTGTTATGGCTGGGGCTAGTACAAAACTATATTAAAGGCAACTCTCTTCAGAAAATTTTAGATAAAAAACGATACTTTCACCGAAAAGAAATTTACTATATTACTGAGGAAATTCTAGAAATTTTGATTTATTTGCACGAACTAAGTCCGCCAATTATTCATCGTGACATCAAACCCAGTAACCTACTTCTGGGAGAAGATCACCACATCTATCTGGTGGATTTTGGTGCTGTTCAAGACAAAGCCAAAGCCGAGGGAGTGACGTTCACCGTTGTGGGAACCAGTGGCTATGTACCACCAGAACAGTTATGGGGAAAAGCCGTTCCCGCATCGGATCTTTACGCCTTGGGTACCACTCTGACTCATTTGGTAACCAACATTCCGCCGACTGAATTGCCCCAGAAAGGAATGCAGATTCAGTTTAAGCATCAAGCAACAAGAATTCATCCTAGCTTTGCCAACTGGATTGAGAAGCTGATCCAACCCGCTGCAGAAAAGCGATTTAAAACAACACGTATAGCTTTGTATGCCTTAAAAAATCTGTCTCTTGATACGAAGAAATTTGGGCAAGAGACCGATAGTCTTGAGTCTGAACTCAGATCGAGTTATATTTGGGGGTGGTTGAGTTTGCTTCTGTTTATCGGTTCTGGGTTATTCTTACTTTTATTGGTGTGATTCAAACTCAAGCAAGAAACATCGCTATCCGAGGTGAACCCTATTAAAACCAGCGCAAGTTTTACAGGAGTCAATTCTAGGTAATCCTTTGTTCCATTCACACAAACCAAGCGACTCACCCCTACACGCCACTACATCGGATTAAATCTTTTATATCCCAACTTCCCGGTCAAAGCGTAACATCTCCAAACTGCGATCGCCGTAGAGATCCGCGATATGATCTCGACAACAGTCGATCGCAAAATCGTTTAACTCCTCCGGTTCAATCCCATACATCTGGTGAAAGGTATCCGCCTCCACCCGACAGAAGCGAGGGCGATGGGCATAAATGCGACATTCACGAGTCGCATGATCAAAATTGACACACCAGCCGTCTTCTCCCACCATACTCAAATACTGGTCTAACTCCTCTGGTGTCAGATAGGTTTCTAATCCAGGGCGTTCCGTTGGGTCTAGATGACAGCACGCACCACATTGCTTTACACAACGCCAAGTTGCCATTGCATTTCACCATCGAGCGATTGATTCCAAGCTTCTCTAGGATAACGGGTTTTCCTCTGTCGGATAGACAAGGACAGATGACACAGGACAAATGACATTTCTGTTACGTTTTGTATAGTTTTGTTAATTTGATTAAAAAAACTGACCCATTTCCCAGTAAAATCTAATCGGCAATTTTTAACGACATCATCTAAATTAGGTTAATCGGGAGGATAGATGGATTTAAGTTTTATCGGGAATATTAACTGGGAACTAATCGCCCAGCTTACCGTGCTGGCTGCGATTGTGATTGCTGGTCCTGTGGTTATTTTTCTGCTGGCTGCGTTTAGGGGAGACCTGTAGCCGTCTGTTTGTGGGAGCATCTTGCTCCCTGATGCATTGAAGCCGGGGAAGCTGTGTAGAGACGTGCCATGGCACGTCTGGGAGATGAGGGAGATAGGGAAGCAATATGATGACAGTTGTAGGGGCGGGTTTGACAACTATCGTTTCTGTTGCACCCAAATCTAACTAAACCCGCCCCGACTAAATGACGAATGACGAATGACCAATGACCAATGACGAATCACAAGTTTAAAGCACGAGTTGCGGCTTTAATTAAATGATAATAATGAGGTTGGGTAACATCTACTTGTTTCGCATCATCCCGCTTGAAGCCTAAAAGTCCGGTACGCTGTCCTTTTTGAATCACCAGAACTTTGCCTTCAGAATTTCTAATTCGCAACTCGTTTAATGATTCCCATAAGCTACAGGTATAGCGACGTTCATTGTGATAAAATTCAGCTTTTTTAATCGCTGATGGGGCGGATTTACTCACCCGAATGCCGACTAATTCTAATTCAATCGTTACAGTTCCATTCCAGGCATTATCTTTGAGTTTATAGGCAATATCTACAGTAGAAGGTAGAGGGAAGTATTCACCCCAACGCCACGCGATCGCATTCAGTTGCTTGGTTCCATCAAATCCAGACAGGGTAAGCTTTAGATGCCCTTTCCCCACGAGCCTTTGTTCCACTACGCGCACATTCGGCGTCCAGAATATCGGGTCAGGATTACCAATCCCACAGGGATGCAATCGGTCTATTTGTTGGTAAAGATTATAAGTAATTTGATTAAAATTCGCCTCGGTGTCTATAGCGACTAAAGGCTTCAAATGTTCAGGTTCTAAACATTGATGGGCAAAGTGACTCAGTTGAGTTTGAAACGCGGTTAAATTTTCACTGGGTAATGTAAAGCCTCCCGCTGCTTGGTGTCCGCCAAATTTCCCTAATAAATCATGGCAAGATTGTAGGGCTTCAAAGACATGGAATTCGGGAATTCCTCGTGCGGAACCGCGAATGTGTTCCTGATTTTCATCTTCATAAGTACCAATAAATACCGGGACACCATACCGTTCCACCAGGCGCGACGCTACAATGCCAATCACCCCATGATGCCAATCCGGTTGCACTAAGACGAGAACGCGCTGCTGTTGCCAGTTTAACGCCTCTGTTTCAATTAGTGCGATCGCCTCTTCCTCGATTTCTGCACAAAGCTGTTGACGTTTTTGGTTAATTTGTTCGCATTGCATCGCCCGTTCTAAGGCGATTCCCGCATCGCTGGTGGTGAGGAGTTCAATCACGATTTGCGGATCAGCTAAACGCCCCACGGCGTTAATCCTGGGTCCAAGTTTAAAGCCGATATCTTCCGGTTTCAGGGCGATTTGGTCTTCACTGACGCCTGACATTTGAATTAAAGCCTGAATTCCCGCCAGTTGAGATTTAGGTAAGCGTTGCAAGCCTCGTTTTAACCAACGGCGGTTAATATCCGTTAAGGGGGCGAGATCGGCAATTGTACCTAGGGTGAAGAGTTCTAGGAGTTGGCTAGTGAGTCCCTGGAGTTGACCTAAATCTTGGGCGAGGGTAACCGCTAATATATAAGCTACACCGACACCAGCTAAACTGCGATAGGGGGAAGATTCAGGTAACTGTTTAGGGTTAAGAATCGCATCGGCGTTGGGGAGTTCAGGGGGAAGGTCGTGATGATCGGTAATAATAACCATGAGACCCAATTCTACCGCCCGGGCGATCGCGTCATGTGCAGCAATCCCATTATCTACAGTCAGAATTATCCCCACGCCTTCATTAGCGAATTCTTCCACAATCCGAGTATTAATCCCATACCCCTCTTTCATCCGGCTAGGAATCCCATACTCCACATCCGCCCCTAACCACCGTAATGCCCGGAGTAACAAGGCGGTACTCGTCATCCCATCAGCATCATAGTCTCCACAGATCGCTATTTTCTCATTTTCTGCGATCGCTTCTTTAAGCATCTCCACACTAATCGCCAAGTCGGGAAATTCATCCATCGGGCTGGGCATAGCCTGGGATTCTGGATATAAATAGACCATAGCTTGGTCTACGGTGTCGAATCCTCGGTTAAGTAACACTTGACCCAGCAGGGGTGACAATCCTGTCCCTTGGGCGAGTTGGTTGGCTTTTTCTGGGTTAGCGGAGGAAATTTGCCATCGTTGATTGGGCAAAGATTTATGGGAAGGGGATTGGTCAGAACTAGATGGGCTGAACACGCTAACTTGGGCAATTACAGTTGGGCTAGGGATAGTTTACAGCAGATTGGTCTTATGTCTTATGTCTTTCGTCTTATGTCAAACATCTGATACCTGTTCTGCTTAATCGGGAACAAACACAGATGAGGACGTCTATAGGGGTGCAAGGCTTGCATTGGTGGAAAGTCGAGGTGTAGGGGCGGGTTTTACTGATAACGTTGTGGCACAAACTGATAACTTGACTAAACCCGCCCCTTTTTTTCCTTTGGTATCTATACCAAAGACCAAATCTGAATGATTTTCCTGATTAAGCTAATTTTGCCAGGACTGTGGCTAATTTACTACCCAATTGTTTCACCGCTGCTTGTTGTGTCTCATCAATCAAGTTCCCATTTTGATCAAATGCCTGATACGCATTGGAAATCGCTTTCTGATCCGGTAAAACTAACACGCCAATATTACCGAGAATGGCACGAACATGAATTAAACCCCGTAACCCGCCCATTCCTCCGGGTGAGGTACTCATCAAGACAGCCACTTTATCCCGAAAACAGGTGAGGGCAAGGGGGGGTTCGCCCGGTTCTGGACGAGATGCCCAGTCAATGGCATTTTTGAGTAAAGGTGAGATTGAACTGTTGTATTCCGGTGAGGCGATGAGTAAGCCTTGATGGGCTTTCATCAGTTGCTTGAATTGGCGGACAGTTTCCGGAATACCTGCGTTTTCTTCCAAATCTTGGTCATACAGGGGCATAGGTAAATCGCGAAAATCTATATAGGTAACCTCCGCATCGGCTTCTTTTGCACCCTCAACCGCAATTTTTACTAATTTTTTGTTCCAGGATGCTGTGCGGGCGCTACCCGCGAATGCCAGAATTTTCGGTGAGTTGGTCATAATTGATAGTCATCCTTTCTCTAAGCTGATGTTGTGTGGAATTGAGTTGATACTTTAGGCGTATTGTCAATAGTCTACCGGAAGTTGGCAATTGGGACGTGTTAATGAGTTTCCGAGGAATCAAGACGCTGCGATTGCGTCTTCCGGCGTTGCCACCATGCGTCAATGGAGATATCATTAAAACTATTGCCAGCAATTAAGATAAAAAACACCAGACAATAAATCAATTGACTTGTTGCCGTATCCCAGTTTTGCAGTAATGTCACCCCATACATCAGCACGATCATTAAGCCAAATCCGGTGACTAACGCCGCTTGAGTCGCTAATCCCAGTGTCACCAGAAATCCGACAATAAATTCCACAATTGGCACCAGTAAAGCGGGTGCCCTGACTAAGGGTTCGGGAATAAAGGTATCTTGAAATAAATCAACCATCGACTGGGCAAAGCCGGGAATATTACCGAGGCGTGTAAAGCCGTGGTTAAAAAAGTTTATGCCTAAAACGATTCGCAGCAATGTATAGGCGATAACAATATCTCGGCGACGGAACCAGGGGGTTGGTTGATGGTGCATTTGGTTAATTGTTGTTTGTAGTCAGTGCTTTAGCACTTGTTTTATTATCCTCTCTTGTCCGCCCTGATATGACTCGCACCCGCCCGTTTGACCCCTATTCAGCGATCACCCTTAAAAAGGTGGCGTGGTGAGGAATCACTGCACTTATAGGGCGGTGATGATGTCAATATTCAGATTACCATTGCCAAGTCACCCGAATTCGCGTTAGTATGAATACCTCCCCCCTCACCCATGGGGTTACCACTATTCAGGGTAACCCCACCCCCCTTAATCTTCCTTCCTCTGAGAATAATGTTTCCGCCATGGGTTTGCATTAAACCCGAACCGGAAAACCTGATCGCATCCTCACTGGTGATGCTCACAGTACTGCAATTCGTGGTTAGCGCGATCGCACCCGCATTTGAGTGGCATTGATATTTGCTCTTGTTCAAGGAAAAAGGGTTAAACCCTTTTATACCCTTGCACCGCTATCAGGGAAAATGTACTATGGTTCCTCCTACTCTCCCTGCTCCCCCTGCTTCCCCTGCTCTCTACCCCCACTTCCCCTGCTCTCTACCCCCACCACCAGACTTATTCAGCAACCCCAATTTAAACCCGCGCCCTTTGACTTTCTTCAATCAACCGCGCCGCAATTTTTCCCGAACTCATCACCCCTGGTAATCCCGCCCCCGGATGCGTTCCCGCTCCCACAAAATAGAGATTCGGAATATCCTCACTCCGATTATGAGGACGAAACCAAGCCGACTGCGTGAGAATCGGTTCCACGGAAAACGCACTGCCTAAATAACTATTTAACGTATCACGAAAATGCAACGGATCAATATAATGTTCGGTGACTATATGCTTAGACAACTCCGGTAAATAATGCTGTTCTAAATACTCAATAATCCGATCCCGATACGGTTTCGCCATCACCCGCCAATCGGTTTGACTCCCCAAATTCGGAACTGGCGATAACACATACCAACTATCACATCCAGGTGGGGCTAATGATGAATCAGTCGCCGTCGGATGATGTAAGTACAACGCAAAATCCTCCGCAAGCTGCTGGCGCCCAAAAATATCCCGCATTAATTCCCGATACCGAGTCCCCATCAATATTTCATGATGTGCCATCTCTGGATACTGACGATTTGTACCAAAATACAGCACAAATAAGGACATAGAATAACGCATCCGTTTAACGCGACGGTCATTATATTTGCGGCGAAATTTTGGCGGAATTAAATTCAAGTACGTAAACGCCACATCCGCATTACTCACCACCGCATCTGCCTTCAGGACTTCTCCATCCTCTACCCTCACGCCTGTGGCTTGTTTCGTCCGTTCATCTATGACAATTCCCGTTACCGATTGATTCAGTAATAGTTGTCCCCCAAGTTCCTGAAACAATTGCACCAACGCCTGAACTAATGCGCCCGTTCCTCCCATCGGAAACCAAATCCCAAACGCCTGTTCTAACTTGTGAATCATGGCGTAGATAGCCGTACTCTGAAATGGATTCCCTCCAATTAATAAAGGATGAAAGCTAAAAACTTGCCGCAATCGTTCATCTTGAATGTACTGATTCACCAACCCCGCCACGGATTTATAAGTCTGTAAGCGAATCAAATCCGGAGCCACGTTTAGCATATCCGTGAAGCGACTAAACGATTGCTCCATTAACGGCAATCCTTTCTCGAAAATAGCGTTTGCGGCTTTAGCAAAGCGTTGATATCCGGCGACATCGGCTGGATTAAACGCCCGAATTTGTTCAATTAAATAGTCGGTAGAATTATTGTAGTGAAAGACTGACCCATCGGGAAAGCGGACGTTATAAAAGGGTTCAAGGGGGACAAGTTTGACATAATCGGCAGTCTTTTTCCCAGCTAAGGCAAATAACTCATCAATCAGATGTGGCACCGTAATAATCGTGGGACCCCCATCAAAGGTAAACCCCTGCTGTTGATAAACATACGCACGCCCCCCGGCGCGATCGCGCTTTTCCACAATCGTTACCCGATGACCCCCAGCCTGTAACCGAATCGCTGCCGAGAGTCCCCCAAATCCGCTACCAATGACCACAATATGCATAGTTAGTTTTGAGTAGAGACGCGCCATGGCGCGTCTGTCTGAATGTAGGGGCGGGTTTGACTATTATCCTTTGTTTGAGACCTCATGTAACTAAACCCGCCCCGGTTGAACGGCTAAGGGAACGTTCTTGTTGCTATTGATGGTAACCTTTGACCAAGGACAACGGACATAAGACCAATGTCACTGACTTAAGCTGGGTTCGTAGTAGGCACGAAGCGTGCCAGAAGCGCTAAAGCGCTTACTACAAACTCTAAAGTCAGTGCCATTCGACATAAGACCAATGACAACGGATAAATCGCTCTATCATAGGTAAAGATGTAAAGAAATGTAAAATTATATGCCAGATAAAGTTATAGTGGTCGTCGGTGCCACAGGGGGTATTGGATCGGCTATAACCCACCAATTGGCAAAAGAGGGAGCCAATTTAGTCCTCGCCGCCAGACAGAGCGATCGCCTAGCCACTTTGACCTCCCAACTCCCCATGGCTAACCTAGAGAAAATCTTAAATGTACCCACGGATATCACCGATCCAGCCCAAGTGGAAACGCTGATGCAGAAGGCGGTTGACAAGTTTGGTCAAATTGACGTACTCATCAATGCGGCAGGGGCGGGAATTCTTAAACAGTACAACAAAATTACATCGGCTGACTTAGAGGCGATGCTGGACTTAAATCTCAAAGGTAGCTTCTATACCTGTCAAGCCGCCGCTGAAGTGATGAAGGCTCAAAAATCCGGTCACATTTGTAACATCATCGGCATTTTAGGCAAACATTCCATGGCGATGGCGTCAGCGTACTGCGCCTCGAAGTTCGGCGTTGTCGGATTTAGCAAATGTATGGCAGATGAATTAAAGCGCTTTGGGATTAAGTTTACACTCTTTTACTTTGGCGGTGTAGATTCGCCCTTCTGGGATAATGTCAGCTTAAAAGTGGATCGCAAAAAGATGCTGACTCCGCAAACAGCAGCGAATGCCATTCTGTTTGCCCTGAGAGCTGATCCCCAAGCCGTACCAATGGAAATCAACATCCAGCCAGAAAGCCATCTATTTTTCTGATCACTAATTCTTGTCTTTTCCGGGGTTTCCATGGGCAGGTTTATTGAGGTGAGTTGGTTCCAGCAGGGGGAGCAATCAATGTAGAGACTAGGCATGCCTAGTCTGGAAAAAGGGGGAGCAGAGGAAGAGGATTACCAATGAACCATGAACTATGAACCATGAACAATCAACAAATGACCGAAAACAATGGGTCTCAAGCTCCTCGTCCTTCGACACGCTCAGGAACACCTTCCAGGGCGACTTTTATGTGCGACAATATTGATTTAGGGTTTTTCCACGTCAAATGCTGGTTTTTGAGTTCAAGGCTAAAGGAAAAACAACTCAATATTCAGCGATCGATGAAGCGATAAGAACAGCTCAGTTTGTTCGCAATAAGTGCATCCGTTACTGGATGGACAACAAAAATGTTGGGCAAAAAGACTTGTATCGTTACAACACATCGCTAAGAGCTGAGTTTCCTTTTGTCAAAGACATAAATTCCCATGCTTGCCAAACGGCTGTAGAACGAGCCTATTCGTCAATCGCTCGATTCTACAGTAATTGCAAAAAAGCTATTCCGGGAAAGAAAGGTTATCCAAAATTCAAGAAAAACTGTCGTTCGGTTGAATATAAGACTAGCGGATGGAAACTTTCCGAAACTCGGAAGCAAATAACCTTCACAGACAAAAAGGGAATTGGTCAACTCAAGCTCAAAGGGACGTGGGATTTAAACTTCTATCAACTTGATCGGATAAAACGGGTGCGGTTGGTTCGTCGCGCTGATGGCTACTACGTACAATTTTTGGTTAATCCTGAGCGAAGTCGAAGGGTTAACGCTGAAAACAAAATAGAAAGCCAGCCGACAGGAAACACCATCGGTTTGGATGTGGGACTCAAAGAATTCTATACCGATAGCAATGGATACCAAGAACCTAATCCCCGGTTTTATCAGGAGGGCGAAAAACGTCTAAGATTTCTTCAAAGGCGAATTTCACGCAAAGAAAAAGGCTCGGTCAACCGAAAGAAAGCGATTAACCGATTAGGGCGAAAACACCTCAAAATAAGTAGGCAGCGTGAAGAACATGCCAAGAGAGTGGCACGTTGCGTCATCCAATCTAACGATTTGGTCGCTTATGAAGATTTGAGGATCAAAAACCTAGTCAGAAATCATTGTTTAGCCAAATCGATTAATGATGCAGGTTGGTATCAGTTCAGAAAATGGTTAGAGTATTTTGGAGTTAAATTTGGCAAAACAACCATTGCGGTTAATCCTGCCTACACCTCTGAGCAATGCTCTAACTGCGGCACAGTAGTTAAAAAATCTTTGTCCACTAGAACTCACATTTGTCGATGTGGATGCGTTTTGGATCGAGACTGGAATGCTGCAATCAATATTCTGAAAATAGCCTTAAGTACGGCAGGGCATGTCGGAACTTGGATTTTAACACCTCGACTTTGCTCGGTGTTAATCCTGAGCGAAGTCGAAGGATTAAATCTGAACGCTTCGGGAGACCCGACCTCTACTTTGATTGGAGAAATCCTGTCAAGGCAAGCCGGATCGGTGAACGAAGAATCTTCGTCCTTGTAGGGTGGAGAGTGTCAAAACCAAGTAAGCTGCCGGATCGGATAAGCGATGAGAATCGATCACATTCACTTTTATGTTAAAGATGCGCTAACCTGCCGCGATTGGTTTGTTCAGCAGATGGGTTTTGATTTTGTGGCATCGGGGGCGAGTTGTCACACATGCACTACAGTAGTTAAGAATGGTGCTATTTATTTTGTCCTGTCGTCTGCGATCGCGCCGAATAGTCCCGTTGCCCAGTTTCTGCGCCAGCATCCTCCAGGTGTTGCTGATATTGCCTTTAAGGTTGCCGATCTGGAATGGAGCCTGGAAAAACTTCTCCAACGCGGCGCTAAGGTCTTACAACCTCTTCAAACCCAAGTTTATGAGGATGGATGCATAAAGTGGGCTAAAGTCGCTGCATGGGGCGATATGACTCATACTTTGGTCGAACGTCATAGCTTTAATCCCATCCTCTGCTTTCCGGTACAGGTAGACTGGCTGAGTGAAACTAAGTTGGGGTCAAACGGAGTCAGTCAAAAGGACAAGGGAGATGGGGGATTTGACTCAAAACTCGGTCAGGGCGGGTTGTGTACAAACGTTACCATCGATAGCGACAAGAAAATCCCTAAACCCGCCCCTACAAATCCTGTCCTTGAGCGAAGTGAAGGGTCAACATTCACCCCTCAGACGCACCATGGCGCGTCTCTACATTCAACACTTCCCCAATCCCCAACTGAAGCGTTTACCCATATCGATCACATTGTCCTGAATGTGGCGGCTGGGGATTTAGCGAAAGCGGTTCAGTGGTATCAGCAGGTGTTGGACTTCCAACCGCAGCAGGTGTTTACCATCCAGACTGAGAAATCTGGCTTATGCTCTCAGGTGATGGTGCATCCGGTAACCGGGACACAATTGCCCATTAATGAACCGACATCGGCGAATTCTCAAATTCAGGAATTTCTGGATGTGAACGGAGGAGCCGGAGTCCAGCATATTGCTATAGCCACGAGAAATATTGTGGGTACGATCGCGCAACGGCGTCGTCAGGGTATGTCCTTCATCAACGTTCCCCCCAGTTATTACAGTCAACTGCGCGATCGCTATCCGGGTTATAATTTCTCGACGGCGGCATGGGATGCGATCGCGCAGCAGCAAATTCTAGTGGATTGGCAAGCTCAATCCCCGCAAGCGTTGCTGCTGCAAACCTTTACCCAACCCATTTTCGCCGAACCCACCTTCTTTTTTGAGTTCATCGAACGGCGATGGGGAGCCAAAGGCTTTGGTGAGGGGAATTTCCAGGCTTTGTTTGAGGCGATCGAGCGGGAGCAGATGAAACGCGGTTGTTTGCCGATGGAAAAGAGTTGATCCGTATTTTTTAGGGAAAAGAGGGAACAGGCAACAGAGAAGGTAGGTAGCTACAGGAAAAAAAGCTGAACATCTCTACCCATTGTTACCCAAAATTATGTCCTCAAACCATGTCCTCTTTCCGAAGTGAAGAAGTGAAGGAGAAGTGAAGGATGGGCAGAGATTTATCCCAATGGAATTTACCCTCTTGTCTTCTCCTCTTCCCCCCTTTCATCGCAGGAAGCTGCTAATCAGCCAGAACAAGACAAAGGTGACCAAGGAGGCAAATTTCTCAACGGTCAAACCCATGTCGATAAGCAGTGACTCTAATGCTCCTCCCAGAACGGTTCCCAACGCTACACCTAGCAGTAAACCAACGAGGGTGAGCAATACAGCCCGACCAAATTGTTGTTCTTTGCGATTGAGGAAATAAATCGTACCGCCAAACCCCAAGGCGACAGTAAAGGTAAGAATTGACGCTTCTGGATAAAACAGAGTCAGACCAATCAAGACCAAGAACACAACCGTGGGGGCAACTAGATCACTCCTCGTCGGGGTATCTAACAGTCCTTGCAACCAAGCCGGAGAGGAATTGGCTGAGGGAGAGCTAAAACCCAAAGGGGTTTGTGGCACTTTTTCCCGTTCTGGAAAACGAATGCGTTCTGGAACCTTGATTTTTCCTTCTTGGCGCATTCTGAGGCGATCCATAATAATCGCATCATAAGCCGCCTCTACTGACTCGACAAGCTTAGGTTCGCCGCGATGCTGCTGCATCAAGCGCCCTTTAGCATCCTGAATTTCATCAAAGGAAGCATCTTCTGTAACCCCAAGTTTTTCGTAGGGATTTTGATCGCTCATTCAAAACCTCCTAGACATCCCTTTTTTCACTGGTATATGTAAGACTCTACACTGGTTATTATGATAGACATCGATTTTCTAAACCCTGCTGCACCCAATGGGTAACAGCCTAGTTTATGTACCGAGTGCCATGCTAACTCCCTTGCAAGCTAGTGTAGCCTGTTCTTTGCAAACAAGTCCTCTTGGCAGAAAAATTCGTTGAGGCAAGCCCAAGTGATGCCAGATCTGCCAAAAGCGGTTATGCTATTGGGCGGCTGCCCTATTTTCCCACTTGGGTAATGATGCTAGCCGCTATTGGCATCCCTGCATTCTCTGGCGATAATTGACTTAAATGCTGATTACGCCATTGATGTCACAAAAATCTATATCCTGATTCCTGATCCAGCTACGCTATAAGAGTATTGACTAAAATGCTCAATACATCCTAGTGGTGAATAGGTGTGCATCTTGTATCAATCCCTGAAATTAGTTCTCCGTGGAAATTTATGACCATGGTCTCCGCCAAAATTCTTGTCGTGGACGACGATCCGGCAATCCGCAATTTAATAATTCGCTTTTTGAGCACAAAGAACTATCAAATGGAGTCGGCGCAGGATGGTAAGACGGCTCTAGCCACATTTAAGCAATTCAACCCAGACTTAGTAATTCTGGATGTGAATTTGCCAGATGCCCTTGGCTACAACCTTTGCCGGGAAATGCAAAGCATGAATGATGTTTTTGTCCTCTTCCTCACGTCTCGCGATCAACCCGATGACAAAAATCAAGGGTTCAAACAGGGTGGTGATGATTATCTCACCAAGCCCTTCGATTTAATGGAACTCGAAAACCGAGTTGGGGCGATTTTGAGACGTAAGCGAGAAATTACGCCGTCTGACCAACAACGTCTCGTTTACAATCACTTGACGATTGATCCCACCCGTCGGGAGGTGACCCTTCACGACCAACTTGTCCCCTTGACCGCTCTAGAGTTCGATTTGTTACATTTCTTAGCATCTCACCCGGGTCAAGTCCTGCGCCGTTCTGAATTGATTCAGGAAGTTTGGGAATACGACTATGTTGGAGACCAACGAGTTGTTGACGTTCATATTGGACAAATTCGCAAAAAGATCGAAATCGATGCGAGTGACCCGAAGTTAATCCAAACAATTCGGGGGGTTGGCTACAAGTTTGAAGCACCCAACACTGAGCAAAATAATGGGCAACGGTCTTTATGAACAACTGACACCAAGCTTATGTCATGGTGTCAGTTTTTGAGTTCATCACGAATTACTTCATCATAGACTGCCTACGATTAAGTCTTACATCCTGTCTATCAGCAGCCGCCCGGATTCCCAAGACCGATAGAATTTTGATTCCCCCCTTACCAATCTGATGTTGGTTACTTTTTCATTCTTAGTGAGTGAGTGCCATCCTTAGGACATCAATATCCTGGCGTTTTGTGGAAGTTTAAGCACTGAGAAATGAGAACAGCTAGGGAAAAATCAGTTAGTATCTACCAATTCTTTGTCTTCACGTTCGCTAAAAACTATGTTTTTAGCTAGCTTGAGACGGAGTAGCGGCATGGTTATTGCTATCTGTTGAATCACCTTCAGAAGTAGCTTGCTGCTGAGTTTCAGACAGGGCAGGTGTTTTCGCCGCTTGTTCTAATTGTTGAGCCTCCCGCTTAAATTCCGTTTCAAATTCTCTCGAGGCATCTTGAAAACCACGAATAGCTTTCCCTAGACTCTGACCAATCTCTGGTAACTTTTTCGGTCCAAATACTAATAACGCCACGATTAAAATCAGCGCCATTTCCGGTAAACCAATACCAAAAACGTTCATTTCATAATCTCCTGATGTACTAATAGCTGTTTCTATTGTGTATCCAATGTGAAAGTCTAACTTTTCATTGACAATTATCTCCCCACTGACAAGCAGACAGGGAGAGGATATTCATGGTTCATGCCTGATTAGAGAAAAGTTTATGGCTATGAACCATGAACGATGAACCATGAACGCTCAAAACCTAGAGACCTATTGACCTAGGCTTCTCCAATCCACATTGATGTTCTCCAGCAACAGCGAGGAGTTGTATAGCTGCAAGATAATTAGCAAGAAAACGAAGAATAAGAGCATGAACACTGCCATTAAGGGCGTTGTTCCCCAACCGGGAGCTACTTTACCATATTCAGAGTTCAGGGGTTTGAGAATATCTCCTAACCGCGTCTGTTGTGCCATGGGTCACCTATGATTAATTTCGATCACGTTTTGTAATGTTCTGTAATATTATAGAGGAAGAAGACTCATTTATATAATATCCACAATGGAACCTGCAATAGTTCTTAGCATTTCAGTCGCTGTGATTCTAATCGCCGTCACTGGCTTTTCTATCTACACAGCGTTTGGTCCGCCTTCGGCTGAATTGAGTGATCCATTTGAAGACCATGAGGACTAAGCTCTGACTTTCCGGTCTGAAGGGAGGGGAGTTATTTCTGAGCTTCGCTTTATTTGTGAGCTTTGCTCCACGGCGCTAACACAAGGAGTTATTGGTCAAAAATGCTAGACTGATAACTTGCTACTTTAGGAACTAAAAATCTATGCTGCATCGGCGTTACCAGTTTGATTCGAGTCAAATTATGCACCGGGCTGAGGAGCTAGTCACCGCTGCTTCTAACCGCTATCGGATTACGGTGCAAGTGGCAAATCGGGCAAAGCGCCGTCGCTATGAAGATTTTGAAAATCTGGATGATCCAATGATGAAGCCAGTACTGCGGGCAATCATTGAGATGTCTGACGAATTGACACAACCGGAAATTATTGGGGATTAAAGGTGGGCGCTAGGGGAGCAATGTAGAGACGTAGCATGCTACGTCTAGGAGCTGGGGAAGAGGAAAATAGGTAATCTTCTACCAGAGAGGGAGTAATCTTTATGGCGACAGCTATATCATCCTATTCACTATGATCCAACTGAAACGGAAGGGTAAGGCGACGCGCTTAGTTATGCTGTTCACCCTTGCCATTCTGACGAGTATCAGCTTGGGCTGGGGTAAAGCGGGGATTAGGACTATCCCCGTTTTGTCAATTATAAGTTCCCAACCCGCCAGCGCCCAATTAATGCGATCGCAGGATACTTGGCGTCAAGTTTATGAACAGTTGCCCGATTTTCCCAAAGAAAACCAGTATGTCACCAATGAAACGGGCGAAGTCAATTTAGAGAGTACATTGGTAAGTCGTCTGATTCGTTATCACCTGTATGAGAAAAGACGTCTTCCTAATTATCGGTTTGATTGGAAGTTGACGCTGGCTGACTATCTGGGGGCGAATGAGTATATCAATGAATCTGAGTATCCTGGTAGTAACACATTAACGGAAAATCCGATGGCAGGCGATCGCGCCGCGATAGAAAAGCTGACGCGCCAGCAGCGAGAGGAGTTGATTGAGGTTTTGGTTAGCATTTATAATCCCAATCGCCCCGATCCCCAAATGTCAACACCCAACCCGCAGCCGTCGCCGCCTTCTACTCCGACTCGCCCATCTAATCCCCGATTACCTCAACCTGGGGATGCTGATTTACTGAACATCAATTTTTGACATTACCATTTAGCACTTGTTGAGCCGTTAGCGCCAGGTTGGGGAATAGAGGAGAGTGTATGCGATCGCTCCCTCTATAGTCTGTCGGATTATACCATCCTTCGACCAAGGTTAGGTGGTGACTTTAGCCTCTAGGGGGTAATCCAGAGCCATCAACTGATAATAGAAGCGTTTCCAGCTTTATCAGTCTTGCCCACCCGATATTCTGCCTTTTGCGGTTTAAGGAACTAACCAATTCTCAAGGTGTAAATTTTGGATATTGACAAAGTGACGCATATTATCAGTTACTAAATGATCAGACCGAGCACGATCAACGGCGGCAATGAGTGCATCAATTTGTCCAGTTGGTCTACCGATTTGTCTGAGTTCACCTTGAATTTTTCCAAATTCGATAGCGGCATTCTCATCGAAGTTAATTTTAGGCAGTTGATTGGCAAATTGTCCAAGAATCAGCAGATTTTGCTGAACTCGACTCGAACAATAGACGCCTTTATAGAGTTCCCCAAGAACTAGAGTCACCAGATAACAGTCCTGGTATTTTTGCTGAAAATGAGCGATAGCAGATGGGTTTCCCTGAATAATCGCTATACAGATATTTGTATCGAGCAAGTACATCGGAATAGTTAGTTGAACTTATCAAAATCTATCGGTTCACCCAAGTCAGCATGGCGTTCTCTATCAATCTGAGCAAAAATGTCTCCGATTTCTTGATCATCCTTCCATGCACCAATAATGGCTTGTAGCTGTTGCCAATTTGGGTCAGGGTTCGATAAAGTAGTATCAGGAATCTCAATAAAAATTTCCATGCCATTAGGAACGGGAAGTTCTTGAAATAGCTCTATAGTTTTGCCGCGTATAATTCCTTTAACTTTCATGGGGAATCAGATTCGGTTTTTACGGGCGGTGCAGAATGTGTTTTTGAAGAATCGGCGGTTGGAGGTGGCGGATTTGTATGAGGCACCATTAGATAGGTTGGAGAAAAGCAGGTGGATGAGTTGATTGAGTTTACGGAACCATTAGTGGCTTAGTAATCTAATACAGTAGAACTTATTAAAGGATAAATATTAATGTCTAACAATAACAATAATGATGTCATAATTCTCAATAGTATTCTCGATACAAAAAGACAAAACTCAGCGAATAACTTATCACAAGATGAGTATTTTGAGATATTTGCTTTTGACCAAGTTTTAAAAGACTACGACCTTTCATATGATGAATTATTGTCTAATCAGGTCGATGGTAAAGATGATGGAGGAATCGATGGATTTTTTATGTTTATTAATAATGAAGCTCTTAATGAAGAACTGGATTTGGAAGCTATAAAAAAGAATCCGTTAATAGAAGTATATTTAATTCAAGCCAAAACTTCATCTTCGTTTGGAGAAAAAGCCATAGAAACGCTCATGGCTACTATAGAAGATATATTTTATTTAGACAAGCATATTTCCGATATTAAACAATTTTATAATGCACAGGTAATAGAAAAAGTAGAATTGCTTAGAAATACATACCTTGACTTAGCAATTAAACATCCTCAAGTGAAAATTACTTATGTATATGCTAGTAAAGGTGATACTCAAAGTATTCATATTAAGGTCAAAAATAAAACGGATAACCTTTGCACTAGAACCCAAAATTTTTTCATAGGTTCTGAGGTAAAATTTGAATTTGTAGGAGCTAGAGAACTACTAGAGAGTGCAAGGCAAGAAAAAAGTTACTCTTTAAAATTAAAATTTCTGGAGAACTATATTTCTAGAGATGAAGATAATTATGTTGTCTTAACAAGACTAGATGAATACTATGAATTTGTAACTGATGATAAGGGTTATTTACGTAAATATTTATTTGAGTCAAATGTTAGAGATTATCAAGGTAATGTAGAAGTCAATAGAGATATTAAAATAACCCTTGCTTCAAAAGATACTGATATAGATTTCTGGTGGTTAAACAATGGAATAACCCTATTAGCTTCAAAAGCCACCATTGCAGGTAAAACCATTACACTCGATGATGTACAAATTGTGAATGGGTTACAAACCACTAACACAATCTATGAGTATATGAAGACTCTTCAAGAGATTCATGATGAGAGAGCTATCCTTGTAAAGATAATAGTGGCAAACAAACTAGAAGCGAGAGATAGAATCATCAAAGCAACTAATTTCCAAACTCCAGTTCCTGCTGCTTCTTTAAGAGCTACTGAACCTATTCAGCGTGATATAGAAGATTACTTTTTACATAATGACTGGTTCTATGACCGTCGCAAGAATTATTACAAGAATATTGGAAAAACTTCTAATAGAATAATTAGTATACCTTATTTAGCTCAAGCAGTGACTTCAATTGTTCATCGCGAACCACATACAGCTAGAGCACGACCAACGTCAATTATTAAAGGTGATACAAATTACAGTAGAGTTTTTAATTCTTCGATTCCAATGGAAGTTTATCTATTTTGTGCAAAATCTATGAAGAATATTGAATCTTATATAAGAGCTACCGATTTTTCAGCATTAACAGAAAATAATCCCAATAATTTATTACGTTCTGGAACAATTCGGATTTTAATATTTCATCTCGCAATGCTTTTTATTATTAAACTACTTCGTAAAGTTAATTATACACAAGGTGATGTACGCTCACTCCTCCAAATTGAATTTGATGAGAATCAGCAGGGCTTGCTTTGTAATACAATTCTAGAAATTACTGAATTAACTAATCGTTATTTACAAACAGCACCTACTCTTTCAATTAATACAGTAGCTAAACGATCTGAATTTACTAATTTTCTTGTTGAGAACGTACAAATATAGTCTGCTATTAGAAGATTTATACTCACTTACTCTGAACTGCGCTGGAGTTTAGACTAAGTAGCTCAAAGCAGGACATTGATCTGTGAGAAGGTGTTAAGTATTACGAGAGGCTCAAAAACCTAAAACCTAAAACCTTATCTCAACCAGTATGTCCCGCTTTAAATTTATAGCCTGTTGGTTAATGCAAAAAGTGACGCCTACCTGTCAGCACCATAACTAAACCCAATTCATTCGCCGCCTGAATCGAATCCTTATCCCGTAAACTTCCACCAGGTTGTACGATCGCACTTATTCCAGCATCAGCCGCTGTGCGTACTGAGTCATCAAAGGGGAAGAATCCATCACTGGCGAGAATACCCCCTGTCGCTTTTTCCCCAGCTTGTTCCAAGGCAATTTTCACCGCACCGACGCGATTCATTTGACCTGCACCAATTCCTAATGTGGCGCGATCGCGGGTGACGACAATGGCGTTGGATTTAACGTGTTTACAAACCTTCCAGGCAAATAATAACTCTTCTAATTGATCGGTTGTCGGTTGCTTGTCGGTGACAATTTGCCAGTCGTCGGGGTTATCGACTACATCATCTGAGGCTTGTACCAGTAACCCGCCAGCAATAGCTTTTACAGTTTGCTTGGGACCTTGTTGTAAGTCTGGTAAAAGTAATACTCTTAACTTCGATTTTTTCGCCAGAATCTCTTTGGCGTCGGGTTCACACTCTGGCGCGACGACACATTCCAAGAAGGTTTGGGTTAACGCCCCGGCTGTAGACATGTCAATCGGATGGTTTAAGGCGACAATACCGCCAAAGGCAGAAACGGGATCAGCCTGTAATGCTTTTTCGTAAGCTTCAAAAAGCGTACCTCCTAACGCCACACCACAGGGATTGGTATGTTTCAGAACAGCCGCCGCTGGTAAATCAGTAAATTCAGTAATAATCCGCCGTGCGGCTTCTAAATCCACTAGGTTATTGTAACTGAGTTCTTTTCCTTGCAGTTTGGTTGCGGCTGTCCATCCCGTGGGAGAGGTTCCGGTTTGATACCAGGTGGCGGATTGATGGGGATTTTCTCCGTAGCGTAGGGATTGCAGTTGCTTTCCAGAGAGGACAAAATCTTCTTGGGTAGAGGATGAGGTGGATGAGGTTTCCTGGGTTTGGCTGAGGTAGGAGGTGATCGCGCGATCGTAATCACCTGTATGAGAAAATGCTTCTATCGCACAAGATTGGCGGAATTCTAGAGACGGGTGATGCTCATGCTGGCGTAATTGTTCGAGATAGGTGTCATATTGACTGGGGTTACACAAAACTGTGAGATGGGCAAAGTTTTTGGCTGACGCCCGTAACATGGCGGGTCCACCAATATCAATATTCTCGATCGCCTCTGATAATGTCACATCCGGTTTCGCGATCGTTTCTGCAAAGGGATATAAGTTCACCACCACCAAATCAATGGGTAGAATCTGATGGGCTACCATTTGTTCCACATCTTCCGCCACATCACGCCGTCCCAGAATACCACCATGAATCCGGGGATGCAGGGTTTTCACTCTACCGCCTAAAATTTCGGGAAATTCTGTATAGTCAGATACTTTAGTTACAGGTAAGTCCGCCTCTTGTAGGGCTTTTGCGGTTCCCCCACTACTCATTAAGGCAAAGTCAAATTCTGTAACTAACTGACGGGCAAATTCCACCAGTCCAGTTTTATCGGATACACTCAGCAGGGCTAAACGTGCCATAACTCTTCTCGATTACAATCTTCTTTAGGATATCTGGGATTGGGGAAGTTTCGTCATTGGTCATTCGTCATTCGTCATTGGTCATGCGTTAAGTCGGGGCGGGTTTAGTTACATCTGGGTGTAACCGCAAAGATAGTTGTGAAACCCGCCCCTACACAATTTCCCCCATCTTCCTCATCTCCTGATAACTGATAACTGATAACTAATAACTGATAACTCCTTCATCAAAAATCCCGTCCTCGCCAATTAGGGGGACGGGATTATTTTTGGGAAACTCAAAATTACGATGAAGCAATAGCGAGTTTTCCGGCTACAACTAATCCTAAGGCATCGGATGGAAAAGGAGATCCGGGAAAAAGCGGTTAAACTCAATCAAAATTCCGGCGGTAATGGTTAGCCAAACAGCAATTAACACCGGGGCTAAGGACAGATACTTGAGAAAATACTGCATCACACTTCTCCTGAACGTAATAGGTAAGGTAAGTCAATCAAGCCAATCTCTAGATTAGCGAGGGGATACGGGAATTTCATCCGCCTTGGCATACAATTTGCCAGAAAGGGCTTCTTGTACGGCTGCTAGGGGCCAAATAAAACCAAAGAGCATTTTATTAATTGCCAAAGGCACGTCGATGATAATTTCTTTTTCTTCGGGATTCTTTTCGCTTTGAATCGCTTGTAAATAGGCGCGACCAACCCAACCAATCCAGCCAGCCATATATAGCCAGAGAATGCTAGGAATGAGAAAGTCACCCGCTCGACTCCAGCGACCATCGGCAATCAAGTGGGGCAGTCCGTCATCACCACAGAGGGCTTCGGAATAACGCTCAAAGCGTTTTTTGCCGGAATCGGGGTCGTCGGTGGTTGGACGGGCGTTCTGCGCTCGTTGCTGAAATGCGGGGGACTCACTACAGGGGGTGAGATGGTCAAAATCAGCCAAGGCTGGGGTGACAAAGCTAAACCAGAGGGTAACGGCGAAAAGTAGAGCCAACAATCGTCGCATAGAATTGTTTCCTTTTGTTACGAAATCTAAAGCTTTATGTACGAAACACAGAAACGGTTTGTACACTCCAGCCATATTACTCTGAGAGGTTGAACCGAGTAAAGTTTATGTGAACTACCAACATCAAATCAAAGATTATGATGTTGGCTTCGCGTCTCATTCGCCGATGCCGCCACACCCTCAAGATGTATTGGTCTTACTCAGCGTCTCTGGTTGAAATCCAACCTTTATCTCCGACAAGTGGGAGAACCCGCGCAGTTGCCCTGATTCCCAAGGCAGAAAAACTTTTTGTTTACACAAAAGTGTTCAGATTCCCGACCCTAGCCAGCTTGGTTTTCGCTGTTATTTTCTATACGGGAATCCTTTCAAAGGATTTTACCATCTTACTGAACAAGTTAAGATGTAACTTGAGTATTTCAGGTGATGGGCGGATGGCTTGTGTTTTAGCCATAGAAACCAGTTGTGACGAAACCGCCGTGGCGGTGGTGCACGATCGCACTTGTTGCAGTAATGTTGTGGCATCTCAGATTCCGGTGCATCAGCCTTATGGCGGGATTGTGCCGGAAGTGGCGTCGCGATCGCATTTGGAGATGATCAATACCGCGATCGCTCAAGCTTTAACCGAAGCGAATCTGGGTTGGGAGGCGATTGATGGCATCGCGGCAACTTGTGCGCCCGGTTTGGTGGGTTCCCTGTTGATGGGGTTAACGGCGGCGAAAACGCTGGCTATGGTTCATAATAAGCCGTTTCTGGGAGTGCATCACTTAGAAGGGCATATTTACGCCACCTATCTGATTGAACCCGAACTCGCACCCCCATTTTTGTGTTTGTTGGTGTCTGGGGGTCATACCAGTTTAATTTATGTTAAGGACTGTGGCGTCTATGAAATGTTGGGTTCAACTCGTGATGATGCGGCGGGTGAGGCTTTTGATAAGGTAGCGCGATTGTTACACCTGGGTTATCCTGGAGGACCTGCGATTGATCGGTTAGCCAAGGAAGGAAATCCTCACGCCTTTAAGTTACCAGAAGGAAGGGTATCGCGTCCCAGTGGCGGATATCATCCTTATGATTCCAGTTTTAGTGGGTTGAAGACGGCTGTCTTACGGTTAGTGCAAAAATTAGAGCAAGAAGGGGATGAATTACCAGTGGCTGATCTGGCGGCTTCGTTCCAGGAAACCGTCGCGCGATCGCTCACCAAACGGGCGGTGAATTGCGCGATCGATTATGGGTTAACCACAATTGCTGTCGGGGGTGGTGTTGCGGCAAATAGTGGCTTGAGACAGCACCTACAAGCGGCGGCGTCATCTCACAATTTGCGCGTTCTTTTTCCACCGATTAAATATTGTACCGATAATGCTGCCATGATTGGTTGTGCGGCGGCGGATCATCTGAATCGGGGACATACCTCTCCCTTAACCATTGGCGTACAGTCACGGCTACCGATTACCAAGGTGATGGAATTGTACCCACAGTCAACAGGCGATCGCTAAATCGTTAAGAGTTGACGAATTTGATCTGCCATGGTTTGGCTCGCGCTATCCGCCGTTACCAGTTCGATTTGTTCGGCGCTGCTAGCACCTAATCCTAATTCTACGGCTCGTTGAATCTGCTCTAACTGCCAAATTGAACCCTCAGAAACAGCGTCCGTGGTGCCAAGCGATCGCAAGATGGCAATGGCGACAGCATCAACGGCTACGCGATCGGTTCCCGCCAGCATTACCCCAGCTTTTACCTTCTTTCCAGAGGCGGGTCCACCATTGACAAAAGCGTCTACCCCATCTAATAGAATCAGCGCTGGTTTGTAGGCTTGGTTAATTTCAGCAATCATTATTCGTTGGTGAGGGGAGGAATGTAAATCCTGCATATAATTAAACGAATCTCCCGGAACATATTTGGCAACCATTCCCACTGAATTCTTCAGCGATAGGGTAAAATGACCGCCAAAACGATGAGTTTTCAAGCAACAGGTATTAACAATTGCGCCTGCATCTAAAATCGGACGAGCAAAGGCAAACCCTTTTTGCCAATGGGTTCCATCGGCGGAAATATACTGCCATTGATCCGCATCCATCTCATCAAAAACAATCGTTTCCAAGCCATAGCGATCAGCCAATTGAAACACCTGTTTTTGTTCCATGGCTTGACGAGTATTTGCCATCCCAGAGCGATCGCCGATGGTAATTCCTTGGCTTCCAGCAGTCTGTAACTCTTGCACCAACGCCTCTAGGAGTTGAGTATCTGTAGCGGCTGGGGCGGGATCTCCGGTGTTATAGTTGGGCTTAAGGAATAGGGTGCGATCGGAAAGTCCTTCGGGTTGTAGCAAATCCAGTGCTTTTTGAGTTCCTGCTACTCGGTCATCAGTACGCACCAGAACCACTTTACTCACATTACCGGATGGAGACTGGGCGATGGGGGTGGGTGTGGTGGTGGGAACGGTTGCATCAACGGCTGCATCAGGTGTTGGCGAGGTGGAATTCCCGCTTCTGCAAGCCGCAGGTAGAATCGATGTTCCCGCAGCGAGTGCGGCTAAACGCAAAACGCGGCGTCGTTTGTATTTGCGAGTGGAGTGATTGGGTTGCATGGTGGCTTGAGTTCAAAAACAACAGTTCTGAATTAAATTGGCTCAGTGCTAAAACCTGTTAATATCTTGTACCATTTTAAACCAGTAAACCCCTCACCCCCAGCCCCTCTCCCACTCAGGGGAGAGGGGAGCAAGAAAGGTGTTACAGCAAATTGCAGGTAAATGAAGTACACCTACATAGTGATACTAATTGATTAGGGAAAAATACTGTAACTCACGAACTTACAAGATGCTGTATATCCAAGGTTTATCTGGCTACATTTTTTATCATTAATTACTCCGGTTCCCATTCTCCCGTGCAAAAAAAGCGAAGCATCCTTTGGCTTCTCCCATGGAACAAAAAGCGAAGCATCCTTTGGTCTCCCCCTTTTGAAGGGGGACGGAAGGGGGATCTAATAGGGGGACGGGAGAGGGGTTAGGTTTTACTTGGCTTGCAAAATCAGTTTCAAAATGGTCTTGTATGAAACATTTTCATTGTAATACTCACATAAGGATTTCCACAAGTTTGGATGGGGATTTGCCTGTGGGTGTTTAATCTGGACTTGTTGAAATGCATTCAGCAAACTCAGATTTTCTTCTTCTTTTAAGGTGGCTACAGCAAATAAACTGGAACGACTTATCCCTGCACCACAAACAATTAGCACAGTTTGACTCTTTGCTTTTTCCTGGCGAACAAACTCAACACCTGATTTTAGCTGTTCAAAAGGTAGTGGTTGACCATCTTCAACGGGAATATAACGGGAGACAATATTAGGCTGTTGTACATCTTCAGCCAGGTGTAACATCGCACCAATTTGGTGATGCTGGAGTAAGTCATAATTTAGACTGTCTCTATAGTTGCCTATGTATAACCACGGTCTAATATAATACATTTTCTTCTTGTCTTGGAATTTAAACGATGGATCTAGTTTAATCCATGTATTGTAGGGACACTGCAATGCTTATTGGTATCAATTTAAGGCTGAAACCCCTCTCCCCCAGCCCCTCTCCCACTCAGGGGAGAGGGGAGCAAGAAAGGTGTTACAGCAGATTGCAGGTAAATGAAGTACACCTACATAATGATACTAATTAATTAGGGAAAAATACTGTAACTTACGAACTTACAGGGGCAAAGGTGCGTTACGCTTCGCTAACACACCCTACACATAGAGTCTTTGCGTAAGTCCTATAGACTACATACAGACAATGATTGCGCCCAAAAGCAAGCCGATACAATTTTGTATTTCATCAACGTGAAAAGCGCTGTAAAAGACGCTGTATATCAAAGGTTTATCTGACTACATTTTTTATCATTAATTACTCCGGTTCCCCTTCTCCCATGAAACAAAAGCGAAGCATCCTCTGTCATCCCCCCTCTTGTAGGGGGGAACGAGGGGGTCCGGAGTTGGGGTTAGGGGATGAGGGTGAAATACTTGCCAGCATCAGTTCTCATTTTATTAACACGGATGAGCATTGCCGTGTCCTTCCTGTTATAACTGAGATTGAACCTGTTGGGCTTGTTCATGATTTTTTAGGTGGGTCAGTCAAACGCCAGTAAATCCCGCAATCTTGACCAATACAATATTGCCCATCTGGATGATATCGTTGCAGTACGGATGTGATGGAATCGGTTAAAAGAATGCTTTGGGGATGCTCCTGAAAGTTGTTCCCAAATGTGCCATCAGATTCCGGTAATTGAGTATGGTCAGGTAGGGTTTTGGGAAAGGTTGGTGGGTTGGCTGTAGAAGTCATCGGAATCTGGGGATAACAGCTCTAACTGTATCTTAGTCTTAACGGCTGAGTCTCTCACTAGAATATTTAACCCAAAAGCCATCCTAATCCAAGTCCTAACCAAGACGTTCCCAGCAAAATTAGAAAGGTGTGAAACTTGCTGAAGGATTCTTGTAACTTCTTCCCCGCCGCAGCCGAAACCACAACGAAAAACGCAGCCAAAAACGCAACCCCAACCGCAACCCCAGCCGCAGCCGAAGCCCCAAGCCAAGCCGCAACCCCAGCCGCAACAAGATAAGCTATAGCCCCAGCCCCAGGCCAAGTCCAATCCCCAGGCACAACCACAGGCACAACCCCAGGCACAGCCACAACCCCAGCCACAGCCGCAGCCACAACCACACCCCAAACTCCAATCTCAACTAATGATGAGCCCATTAATAGGGAAGATAACGCTGTTCCTGTTAGGTCAAACCAGGGAACAATTTTTATTTTCAGAACAATTGGAGGCGGAGTTACTACTCTTGGCTCTTCTAGTAACTTTAACCAAGCCTGCATCGACTGGGGACGCTTTTTTGGTTCCAACGCCATCCCTTTGAGAATTGCCCGATTCACCTGTTTACTAATCCCTGGAACAATTCGCCGAGGTTCAATCAAAGGTTGCTGATAAAGCTTGCGATCCAATCCCTTAGTAGGACATTGACCTGTCAGTGTATAATACAGCGTTGCCGCTAAACAATGAACATCGACATTTGGCTCCCGACTTCCCCGGAGTAACTGTTCATAAGGTGCAAATCCCTCATTACCAAATGCTCCTGTTGACGTGTATGTCGAGGGAACCAGTTCTTTAGCAATACCAAAATCAATTAAAACCGCTTTGCCATTTTGCCGCAATAGAATATTTCCTGGATGAGCATCTCGATGAGTCAACCCTACCTGATGCACTAGAGTTAAAGCTTCCCCAATTTGGCGAATATATCTCACCGCTTCAGTTTCGGGTATCGCTCCCCTGCGCCTAACTAACTCTCTTAGCAGGCGGTGGTGTAGGTGCAGGGGGAGAGGCTTCACTGCTCAACCCCAGCGAATCTAACCATTCTCGCATCGACTGGGGGCGCTGCTTCGGTTCTAACCCCATACCCTGGAGAATCAGCCGATTTGTGCGATCGCTAATCTGATCGTTATACTCTTTCGGTGGGACTAAACGCTCTCGATCTAGCTTCCGCTTAATCGCACTCACAGGTTTGTGTCCGGTTAACAGTTCATACAATGTCGCCGCCAACGAATAAACATCCGTATATTCTCCCGGTTTCTCAGCCAGTCGGGAATAGAGTTCCATTGGCGCAAACCCGTCTGAGGCTTCTTTTGTCCGCACTGAAGTCACCTCGCAGTCAAACTCCAGCGCTAAATCGAAATCAATTAAAACGGCTTCCGCTTTTCCGTCACGAACATGGAGAATAATATTACCCGGTTTCACATCCCGATGAATCAAACCATTCCCATGCACCTCAATCAGCGCCTCACCAATTTGCTGAATATAATTGAGGGCTTCGGCTTCGGGGAGCATTTTCTGGGCGCGGTAAGCTAAACTCACCCCATCCACATAATCCATGACAATGCACCACCGTTTCCCCTCTTTAAAAAGATCTCGGACTTTGACAATATGAGGATGATTACACCCTCTGAGTTTGACGGCTTCCTGGCAAAACTTAGTTTCTAGTCGGTTTTGTTCTTGTGGGGTGAGGGAATTGAGGAGTGCATCATTCAAGGTTTTGATCACCCAGCGACAATCATCTCCATCCTTTACCAGATAGGTAATCCCCAAACGCCCTTGTCCCAGTTGTCTCTCTAAGATGTACTTACCGTTATAAAGCGCATCCCCTGTCGCCCAAACCATGGTGTGCCATTCTCAAAACTTAGGTTAATTTTGACACAGTATGTCTGAGACTGTAGGGGCGCACCGACGTGCAACTTAAGCTCAATCCCTCACCCACGCCAGCCCTCACCCCCAGCCCCTCTCCCAAGCTTGGGAGAGGGGAGCAAGAGGGGAGCAAGAGGGGAGCAAGAGGGGAGCAAGAGAATCCGGTTCCCCTTCTCCCGTGCAACAAAAGCGAAGCATCCTCTGTCCTCCCCCCTCTTGTAGTGTGAGCATCTTGCTCACTACCTCAAACACCACTGAAACCCGAAAACATAAAGGTGTCGAGAACGATTAAAGGTTCAGTGCAAGATTTCAGTCAGCTATTCAGTGATATTAGAAATGATTACGATTTGCTTGATTCTACTCCTCTAAAATCTCAACCAAATCCTCAATCATCACATCAAACGTGCGAGCTAACTTATAGAGGGCAGTATAATCGACCATTGACATTCCAGGACGACGGGCATAACTTCTCACCGTACTGTAAATTACACCAGAACGGTCGGACACTTCCTTCAACGTCCATCCCTTCTCTTGTGCAAGTTCTCGAATCTTTAGCCTAACTAACCCCATCCTTGACAAATGATGCAGTTGCATCGTTTAATGAGAGAACCTGAAAAAGCGATCGCTCTTTCTGTCTCGCAAACTTAAGAGCGATCGCACCAATGTCCCATTAAATGGGAAGTAATTTCTATGTTATCAACACATACCACAAAAACGCCCACCTTTGAAGCCTCAAAACTAAATTACAAGTCCTCCACCCGTCACCCCTTGGCACGATTCGTCACCGTCGAGACAGTCGCCTTGCTGTTTAACCTGTCTCCCGACGAGATTTATCGCATCGAATGCTGGCAGCATATTGTTTATGTTCACGGTAAAGGGTTGAGCCGATTCGTCAGCTACGCCGACTTTCCACCAATCCTGGAAGCCGAACCCCCCACCCCTCAAGATATGGTGCGTTGGCACAAGCGCTGGAAATCTCCAATTGCCCCAGAATTTTGGACAACCTTCTATGGATACCAATTCAACCGAGCAACGAGTGAATCCCAGTTGCTAGCGTGGGGACAATTCGTGGCTACTGTCAAAGGATTGCTATCAACAGCCGCCTTGCAACACCTGCGCCAACGGTATCAGTTAGAACAATATTGGTGGCGTCACTTTTGACGGCTGAAGCTGGCTCAACTTAAAGAGAACCCAACCATGATAGATCAATCTGCGATCGCGTCAACTTTAACCATTCCTCCCCTGGAAAACGGCGATAAACTCACCCGCATCGAATTTGAGCGCCGCTACCATGCTATGCCCCAGGTGAAAAAATTTACATAACAAACTTAACGTTTACCGCCGTAATCAGGTACAAGAGTATTTAGTGTGGCGAGTGTACGATCAGCAATTCGATTGGTTTAGATTACAAGAGGGTGAGTATATCCAGCTAAAACCCAATGAAAATGGTATTATTTGTAGTGAAACCTTTCCTGGCTTGTGGTTAAAACAATCCGCCTTACTCGCTGGAGATTTAGCCAAGGTATTGGAGATCGTCCAACAGGGAATAGCCACAGCAGAACATCAGATGTTTGTTGAGTCCTTATCGAGGGAGTAATCATGGGACGAAAAGCGAAACTCAAACAACTTCGACGCCAAAGTCAAGGACAAGAACAGTCACCAACGTCAACACAACCAACCCACTTTGAGTCAACCCAATTCGTGCAACAACTTCAAGTTGAAGGCTATAAGCTCGATCAAGCGCAGCATTCTCCCGACGTGCCATTGCCAAAACCATTAAAAAAACCCAATCCCCAGTTATAAGTATTTACAGCCAAATTTTAGGGTGCGTTAGCGAAGCATAACGCACCAATCAATCCTTAACATAGCAGTATCAAGGCAGGTTAAAATCTAAAGGGGACTTACAGAGTAAGCTGTGCCGTTTCCAGCCAATCAAAAATTCGGTCTAATTGCTCCAATGAAATGAGTCCATATTGCCACAAAGTCATTGGTAATAAATTAGGACTCTCTTCCTGATGGCGTAAGGCTAAGGAAATCGCTGACGATGGAATCGCCAAATCCTCTCGTAAAAAGTGAATAAACTTGTCAAGTGCTGCGGATTTCATTGTCTTGGGTGTGGGATACTGGAGATGGTTAGTAGTAAGGTACACTTAACGGGGATCAAAAAACCTCACCCATTAGAGTTATTCTAGTGCCGCATGATAGTACCGTAGAGTGGGCATTACCCACCAGTCTTAAGTCAATACCATTGCCTTAACTTCCATACAACCGTTCACCCGTTCCCGGTAGAAGTGTCAGCATTCTCGGATTAATACGCTCTCCCACAGTGACTTCAATATCACCATCCCATTCCTCAATCGAGAGAACCTTATTATTGGCTCCTTCATAATCAAAATAGCGACAACGTTCTGCTGTGCGGTGCAACGTTGTTCCTGTGCGCGTCATGTCCGCCACACCAGATTCCACACAGCGATAGATTTCACCGCCAAAGGTTAGCTGCTTGGGAGGTTCTCCACTCATCTCTAACTGCTGCGTTGGCTCTAATAATGCCACTTCTACTCGGTCATCTTCATCCACAGAAAGCCAACAAATACGCTCTCCATCTTGCAGTAAATACTCGTACCAAGCATAGTCGCCAACATTGTAAGTCAGTTTTCCCTCCACTACCCAATCTGTCCCCATGTACTGGACAATATCACCCACTTCCAGGGTAAAAACGGTACGTTCTTCTAGGGGTAAACGCCCACGTTCACCGAGTCCTGATAACTGTCCCCGTTGCTGAAGAACGAGCAAAACAACAGCCGTAGTAATAATTACAATAATTCCAATCCAAACAAATACCATTAGCTAACTTATGACTGACTACTTATGGAGAAGGGCAGGTTTTGTTGAACCGTTATCGGTTAGTTAGGGCGGGTGCAAGTTGTTCAGTTATAGCGCTACGCGCTAGGCAATAGGCAATAGGCAATGGGCAATGGGCAATAGTTCGCTAGGGCGGGTTTCATTGTTCAGTTATTTCACCAATAGCCAACTGTAGTTCCTAAACCCGCCCCTACAATTGACTAATGATTAATAGGCTGTCCAGCGGGGGTCAGATTGATACCGCACAATCACGGGATGAGAGAGGCGATTTACCTCCACATTTCCTAATTGGACATCCCCAGGCAACTCAAATAAATGATGCAAAATCGGTTCAGTCAGATAGCGCGTTGACACCGATAATGTCAGCCTATCCGCTTGAATCGATTGCCGCGACGCTAAAACAAAACCCCAGGGTCCAAAACTGGGAACGTCCACCACATAAGGATGAGTTGATAATCCCACATCCGATAGGGTTGCCACAATACAGCTTAGAACATCTGGGGCAAAAAAAGGACTCGAGGCTTGAGTGACAAAAACGCCATTCTCTGCCAATCGCGGTAACAGACGCTGGTAAAACCCTTCTGCATACAGCTTGGCAAGCACTTCTCGGTCAGGATCAGGAAAATCGGCGATAATTACATCAAAAGTGTCATTTAAGGCGGGTGCTGTAACAAAAGCATCGGCGTTAATCACCTGAACACGCGGATCAGTTAACGCCCCTTCATTTAACCGCACCAACTGGGGATGAGACTGGGCTAACTTGACAACTTCCGCATCTAACTCAATCAGCACCACTTGTTCCACATCTCGCCACTTTAGCACTTCCCGCAGCGCCATCCCATCTCCTGCACCCATAACTAGCACATGACGCCTGTTCTGACTCGCACTCATTGCCGGATGTACTAATGCTTCATGGTAGCGGTATTCATCCAAGGTAGAGAGTTGTAAATCCCCATCCAAGAACAATCGCAAATCTTGTCCCCGGCGCGTCAAGACAATCCGTTGATAGGGGGATTGAATCCGGGTAATTACGGGGGCTTGATACAAGGTATTTTCCAGGCGATTACTGATGGGAATCGCCGCAGGTGCGGATAATGTCAGAATAATGCCTAAACTTAAGCCCAGATATCCCCAACGGCGCAACCGAGGAAACTGCTGTCCAATAGCAAACACCATAAAGGCGGGTAATGCGCCCAGTACAAAAGCGGCGGGAAATAAGCCGATTAACGGTAATAGCAATACGGGAAACAGCAACGAACCCAACAACGCCCCGACATAATCCAGCGCTAAAACCCCAGCCAGCGCCTCCCGCACTCCCTCCTCCAATTCCAGCACTCGCGTCAGCAGGGGGACTTCTAAACCCGCCAAAATGCCCAGTAATATAGTGACCAGGAATAATCCCAACCAGAGGAAACCATTAACCACAAATAGAGCAAATAGTGCTAAGGGTAATAATGCCGTCAGGGGAGCCATTAGCAGTTCAACCTGAACAAATGCCACCAGGAGTTGGCGTTGTTGGAGCCAAGGAGGGGACTTGGACGCAATAAACTGACTTAAGTAAGAGCCAATCCCCATGGCGGCTAAAAAGCCCCCGATAGCTACTCCAAAAGACAGCGCTTGATTCCCCACTAAATAGCTAGCTAGGGTTCCCAGTAAAAGTTCAACCGCTAATCCACAGCTAGAGGAAACCGCCGCCGCCGCTAAAAGTAGCCGACGTTGCAGCCGATTTAATGATGAAACCGGGGGTTGAGTGACGGGTTCAACATTCGAGTTGTCTGTTGAGACTCCCTGATGTGCCATGAATTTTTAGTGAGTTTTCGTTATGAATGTGTCCTTATTTGTCAAGGAACAGGGGGTATAGAACAGGGGGGATAAGGGAGGGCGGGTTTTGAACAAAGGTTATCGTCAACAGCGCCACAACATTCCCTAAACCCGCCCCTACAGAAGTGTTATGGCATGTCTATAGACTAAAAAACGTCCCCAATCCCTATTTTCCTGCACTCGGACCGCCGCCACGAAATCCGCCATAAGACGACCGATTGGGTAAAAGAATCCATGTTCCGCCGCGATAACCGCCCGATAATCCTGTTCCATGTCGGGGCCAATAGTTATCCTGTTTCTCGGATCGTAGGACGAGGGCAGAACGCTGTGTATATCCGGCTGTAATTGTCAAGAGGGCGATCGCGATCGCAGCCCCGGCAAAAATTTTAGTTAACATCGGTTAAACTCCTAGGATGAACAGAGTTTTGAGTTCTCTACTCAGACAATGAACGAGTGCTTGATCAGGGGTGTTTATCTTGGGGATGATCCGATAAAGGAGATGGGCGAATGTGGACAACCTCGACGGGAACCAGAGTACGGTTGCGATCGCGTACAGTCAGTTTGGTCTGATCCACGGGTGCATCTGGTATCACATCCACATGAAACCCGTAGGAACTGCGAGGATCTAAGATGAAAAAACATTGGAGTTGATGCCTCTTGGTATCTTCTGTTCCCAAGATGAAATGCATAGGTAAAGTATGGGCATAAATTTGCTCCCCATAGGAATCATTAATCACCAGACGTGCGTTTAGCTGTCGCGGTGAGGTTTCGTCAGCTTTAACATTGATCTTGACCCGCACGAGCTGATCAGCCCCTCCCACCGTAGCGCGTCCACTGGGATCACTATCTTGAATAGTTTTCGCGATCGCGGTTTTCCCTGACACGGGTGTGGCAAGAATGGCGATAAGTCCCAGAATTGTTGAACCGATTAAACCAGACCACAAATAGCGGGTATCTACAACTCCATTTTCCACCGTCACCTTAAATTCCACGGGTTGTTGGAGTTCTTGTCCAGAGGTGTTACCATACTCCAACACGGCAATTGCCACGGTTATGTTCTCATTTTTCTTTGCCTGAACGTCGAGTCCTCCCTGCAAATCCGATTCCGACCAACTCCCTGACTCTCCATCCTCGTACCACGTCCCCGACTCACTCCAGGCTTCCTTCATCGCAGAGGCGATCACGTCTCCATTTTGATCAAGAATTTGAATTTCGTAGATCACCCAGGTATTGCTTGGCAGCAATGCTCTCACATCAATCCGCAACGCGCCAATAAGTTGAGGTTCGAGTTGAGTCGATTCCAGTTGCACCGATTCCTCTGGTTCAACGGATACCGTCTCCGATACCAGCTTTCTATAGAAGAACTGAGACCCCATCAATGCCAGTAGCACCAACCCTGATGCTCCCAAAGCTATATAAGACCAGGGATCGATAAAACGACTGGTTCGCTGAGTGTGGATAGTGACTGGCATTGGCTTGAAGTTCAAATTAAATCTTCTCGGTAACTGAAACACATCGTCTCAGTACCATCGCTCTAATTCTGTTCAATTCGAGAAACTGTCTATCGAATTAAACAGTATTAGTACAATTTTATCGTTATAAATGATTACCGAACCCGAATCCGGATTCCCGAAGAACGATCAATCACCTCTGAGCCTCGGATGCGGACTCTACCTGACCGAACTCGGCGTCTGGTAGACCGGGGTGTATCAATAATTACAGGATCAACCAGGACAGAATCGGAAATAGTCGAATCGATAATCGTGGGGTTAATTAGTGTAGAATCACGAATGGTTCCCCGAATCGGCTCTTTATATCGATAATCGTCGCGATCGCGATAATTGCGATAGGATGAACCCCCAGAGGAAAAAGTACAAGGTCGTCCGGTGACTGGATTAACTGGCACTGGCGCTGGAATTGGGCTACCGTAAATCACTGAAGAACAGCGCGACGACTGAATCGGTCTAGCCTCTACAGCGCTATCCCCTACTATCATCCAAACCACTCCCACGGTTAAAGGCGTGAGCATAATGTTCAGCCAACGGTGTTGCAGGAGAGAAAATTTCAGCATTATTTCACCTCAAAATAGGTTATATAGCGAGTCAGCGATTTAGTGAAGCGCAAAATTTGATCCCTTATCCGGCAATTCTATTTCCTTATCAGTGTACCTATCCAAGCTGAATACGGTTGTCAGTCCAACCTTACGCGAATATCAGGTTGACCCCCTTAGTTCCTTAGCGCTTTAATTCTGGCAGGTTTTCATGTAATTTCAATATACAACCCAAAAGCCAGATACAACTTCATCCAATGGCACTAACTTAGTGTCTCGATAATGATGTCAAGTTTTTGACCAATGACCAATGACCAATGACAAAGAACAGTTCCGCGTCGAATACCAAGCCGGAAAAGCTACCTTTGAGCGGGGTGACTATCGCGCTGCGGTGAAGCATCTCGAAAAAGCCTGCACCTTGATCAACCGCAATTCTCGCGTCGGGGGAGAGGCGCAAATGTGGCTAGTTACAGCTTATGAAGCCGCCGGACAACAAACGGAAGCGATCGCCCTCGGTCAGCAACTGACAAAGCATCCTGACCTGGATATTCGCAAACAGTCTACTAGCTTACTCTACATCCTCCAAGCCCCCCAACTCAAGCGACCCGAGGAATGGATGACCAAGATTCCCGATTTAGGTGCTATTTCTGAAAGTGATCCTAGAGATCGCCGGGGTAGTGGGGTGACTAGAAGCAATCCCAGTTTGAAAAAGCAAATTGAACCGGAGGCGATCGATCTGAGTACGGTTAATACCAAAGATAATCAATTTATCTGGGTGGCTCTGGTTTTTATTGCTGCATTAGTGGGTGGACTCTTATGGTGGAGAATTTAACCTTAAAACTGTTCCCTGCTCCCAGACGTGCCATGGCACGTCTCTACATTGCTTCCCCAGCTTCCCCTGCTTCCCCAGCTCCCTACCCTCCCACAAGACTTATTCAGCAGACCCTACTTATTTACCATGGACTACCTATCATCGTAAACGCTGACCAAAAATAGGGATGAGATAAGTCTTTATCTCCAATTTCGGCTAATTCTGGAGGTAACGAAATACTCTCCCCACTCCCCAATAATTGTCCGTTTTCTAACCGCACTTCTCCCCGAATCATCGCTAGTTGCGCCTGTCGCAGCGCTTCTGATTTAATCGGTGCTGTCTCTAACTGACGATAAAATTCAGTCATTAATCCCAATGTCGCTTCATCGCTGACATACCAGAGACTTCCCAGCGCCGATTTGACCCCGGCTTGTACCGCTAACCCGGCAAAGCCTAACTCGGCTTCTTCATCCCCCACGGCGGTGCGACAAGCACTTAGGACTAACAATTCTACTGTGGGTTCATACAACTTTAACTCACGCAGTTGATCAAGGCGTAGTTTGGTATCCCATAGCTGAATATAAGAGTTTTCTGGGCGTCCTGATTTAAATTCGCCATGAGTGGCTAAGTGGACAATCCCAAAGGGTTGTAATTGACGTTGGGTTTTTAGGTTTTCCAGGGTAAACTCTTGATTGAGGAAGGATTCTCCTTGCCATAGTTCTTGGGTAATCGCGGCTAGTTCAACTGGGACAGCTTTTAAGGGGTTGGCGTCGGTAAATTCAGAGGCTCCCATTGCCAAAACTTGGAAGTCATTAATATCGCGATAGCGGGTATCGGTTAAGCTGATACTGGGCATTAAACCTGCACTGTATTTTTCAATCAGGAATTGTTCGCCATCGTGGAGAGCCAGTAAGGGAATGGAACGCAATCCTCCATCCATGATAAAGCTGAGATTCTGAATTCCTTGGGTTTGTAATTGGTCTTCAATTGGGGCAATTATCCATTGATACAGTTGTTGGGCTGGGGCTAAATAACGGTTGGTACTGCGGGTAATCGGATTAGTAATTGCACGGCGTAATTTCTGGGCTTCCGCTAGAACAGTAGCGCGAGTTGCACCGGGAATGGGCATAAAAATCGGTTCCCCGGTTGGTGTAACTACAACCAGTTGGAGTAAGTCATTATCTTGGGGAATGGGATTAGTTAAAGAACCGGAGTTTGGTGTAATTCGGGTGGGGTAAAAGACAGTATAAACCAGGGCAGGTTTTTGACCTGTGGCGGATTCAATCTTGCTCAATGTTATCCGAATTTGACTTAAATTGCTAATGGAAGGATTGAAGATTCCTAGATATTGTTCAAATTCGCGGGTAAATAATTCTTCTAAGGGGAAACCGCGACGGTTCAGTGTAACGGTTAGAGATTCGGGAGGATCAGCTTGGGGGGGTGCTAATTGGATACCGAATTGGGGTTCGGGTTGGGTTGGTAAGGGTTGGGGTGTGGTAATAATTGAAATAGCACCTTGGCTGTAGGGACCCGGAAAGGATTGAAAGGGTAAGATTGAATTGTTGGCGCTGGTTGTTAAGGCTCCCGCCGTACCGTTTATCGTAGCATCACCGACATCAAAGGATATTCCTCTGGCTCCACCATCGTGGCGAATTGTAATTGTCCCTTCACCAGCGCCCCCCGCCGTAGAAATGCTGGCAATGATGTTATTTTGGTCGCTAAATGTGCCAGTGGCTTGGAAGAATTGTTCGGTGGTAATATCAACGGTTCCGCCTGTTCCTTCTGCACCCCCTTGGGCGTCAATTAGGGTAACTTGAATCCCATTTTCGGGGTCTAACTTGACAGTTCCGCCATTTCCTGATATTGAACTGGTATTGATTTCTTGGGTAATAATGCGATCGCGTGCTGTAACGGTAACGTCTCCACCCCCAGTTTCTCCCGTCGCGATTAAGTCGCCGCTTTCGACTGCACCTGTTTGACTTTCCAGGCTAATATCACCGCCAACACTCGTGGTGCTTGAAGTGTCGAGGGTTCCCGCCAATAGGTTATTCTCCGCTATCAGGGAAATATTACCGCCTGCGCCAGTGGTGGAAGAGGAATCCAGAGTGGCTGCGATCGCGTCGATGGTATTTCCGGTTATAGTAATCGTACCGCCATCCGTATCGATGGGAGATTGGAGTGCGATCGCGCCTCCTCCGGTTAGGCTGAAATTCCCGCCTGTGGTGGAGATGGGGTTATTTACGCTGAAACCATCGGCGAAGGTGAGGGAAAGATTTCCTCCCTCGGTGTTGAGACTCTCATCTGAGGAGAAAACAAGATTACTCAGGGGATTGGTATTTCCCGCGATAATATCCGCACCGCCGATAGAAAGGGTTTCGGGGAGGGTAATTTCTCCGGGAGTATTCAGGGTTAGACTATCGCCACCTTTGTCAGTTGAACCGAATCGTATTGCGTCGCTAATCGTGATTTGATTTCCAGCCGAGAGGTCAATTTTACCGCCACTCCCATTCGTGGAACTCGAATCAATTTCACTGGCGTTAATCTCGTCATCCGCGTCAAGAAGTATCGCGCCACTCGCGCCATTTTCTGAGGATGAGTTCAGGGTTCCGGCGCTAGTATCAATACTTCCATCGCGGCTAGTCAAATTAATCTCACCACCTGCCAATATACCGGAGGAATTAATCTTCCCCATCAGGATATCGCCATCAACATTGAGGGTAATAGAACCTCCTGTACCATTGCCGGGAGTACACTGATCATCTGGGCTAGAACAGGAAAGTATTCCACCTATAGTATCGTTAAAGGGATCTTTTTGACTATTATCAACTGTACCGCCAACTGTGAGATTGATATCACCACCATTGACAAAACCCAATGTTCCTATATCATCAAATGTTAGGTCGCCACCCGCCTGAATCTTGATCGTGCCACCATTTCCACTATTAGCCGTTGAGCTAGCATCAGTGAACTGAATATTTTCACCCGCTTCTAGAGTTATGTTGCCACCATTTCCATTGCTAGATTCTGAACCAACGTCAAACTCAATTTCGATACTTCCCTCTGTGCTAGTCAAGTTAATATCTCCACCGCCTAATTGACCCGATGCATCAGCAAAACCGATGATGATATTATCAGTAGCGTTAACGGTAATAGTACCTCCCGTGCCATTCCCTTGCTCACACTGATCATTTAAGCCGGAGCAAGACAGTATTCCACCTATAGTGTTGTCAGCAGGATCATTATCAGAGGCGTCAAATGTACCACCAATAGTAAGATTGACATCCCCACCATCTAAAGCGCCAAACGAATGTATATCATCTGATTTGAGATTTCCACCAGCCTGAATAGTGATATTGCCACCATTCCCACCGTTGGAATTGGCAAAGATATCAATTACTTCAATATTTCCATCTGCTTCCAGAGTAATATTACCACCGTTACCATTAGTAGCGCTGGAGTTAGCGGAATTCACATTAGCAGCAATATTAATAGAGCCAGTTTCACTGATTATAGTAATCGAACCACCGTCAACTCCAGTATTGGCGTTTGCTCCAAGTCTTGTCGCAATATCTCGAAGAGAAATGTTACCTTTGGCACTGATAGTAACATTTCCAGGATTATTAGTACCATTAGTAGCATTGATCAAGGCTTCACCAGCATTAATTGATCCCTCCTCACTGATAAATGTAACGTTACCACTATTGCCCCTAGATTCTACTCCTGGTATTCCTCCAGAAAAAGTCTCTACGCAAAATGCTGTGTTTGTACAATTAATTGAAATATCGCCTGTAGCCGTGAAAGTAATATCACTACCATTTTGGGGAGACCAAGACCTGAGAACGTCTCCTGTTAAAGTAATGCTACCACCTGCGGTTAGGCTAATTTCACCACCATCACCATTCATGTTGCCTGCTATAGTAGAAATCCCACCTGTGGAAATGTTACCTCCAGCCTCTAAATTTACGAAACCCCCATCACCAACCAAGTTGTCTGTTGTCAGCCTTCCTGTCTGAATGTTGCCTGTAGCATTTAAAATGACTGTAACACCATTCCTATCTTGCTCTGAATTATTAACATCACCTATCTGAATGCTTTCTGGAGGTAGGGATGATGGATTTCCCGGTGGGTCAAAAGTTGTTCCTTCTGCTGATGTTGGTACATTGGGAGCATAAAGTAAGGTATCTAATCCAGCTCTTAAAATAAGCGCTGGACTATTTCGTAAAATTTCAACATCTGGATCATTAGGATTTGGAGCTAACCCGATATCTGGATTATTGATTATTATCTCACCCCCAATGATACTTCCAGTTGCTTCTATCTTAATAGAAGCTCCGGTGTAATCCCCGAATTCCACATCTCCATTAGCACTAATAATTGGGTCATTGATACTTCTAAACGTTCCAGGTTCTCCAGCTAAATTAAGTATTGAAAAGCCACCCCCACTAGCAAAGTGAGCATCGCCAGAAATAATTCCATCACTGACTAAACTCAGATTTCCCCCACTCACAAACGGGGTGTCTGGATGGTTCAGCGCCAGAATATCAATTTCATTATTCCCCTGAATATAAAGATTCCCCCCCGCTTGGGCTAAAAAAGGACTGGTTTGGTTATCTCTTACCAATACCGTATCCTTCGCCAATAGATTTAAATCCCCGGTTGTTACCAAAGAGGGCGCAACGCCTTCCCCAACCGGAACTAAGGTTATATCCCCTTCAGCCGATAACGTTGCTGTGTATCCTGTTACCCGATTAACAACAATATCTCCCGCTTCTGCTTCCACATCCGCCGCCGTGATTCCCGTCGCTTCAACCACACCGCCATTCGTCAACAATTCCGGTAACATTAACGGTTCAATCGCCAACAAATTCCCCTGATTATCTGTCGGTAATTCAACCTCCAAACTCAGAAGCTGTCCCTTTTGAGTCAACCGTACCCGACTCGTTCCCGGTACTGTCATCACCGAAATATTACCGTCTGGTGCTGTCAAATTCCCCGTACTCAGCACCCCACCACCAATCAGCGCAAGATTCTGTCCTTCTGATACCTCTAAATCACCCGCATTAATAATCGCTCCGGGCTGCACTGTCTCAAACTTAAATCCATTGGGATTCCCGACTAAATTGCTGTAACTATTGCTACCAAACGCCTCAAACCATCCCCCCTGAAAACCAATCCCCGTCGCCGTGGTTGCAGTAAAATCACCTGTAACATTCAGCCGAGCATTTTCACCAAAAATAATCCCCGCCGGATTCATTAAAAATAGGTTAGATTGTCCCCCTGTTACCTGAATCAACCCATTAATCAGCGACGGTTCACCATTCATCACCCGCCCCAGGATATTTTGAATCGCTGGATTAGACAAAAAGTTCGCAATTTGGTTTGTATCGAGTCCAAACTGCTCAAAACTATGAAACAGATTCACCCCATCCCCGGAAACTTTACCCCCTTGGATATCGTAGCGGTTTCCCTCAGAAGTAACCGTGGTTCCTGTACCATCGGCGGCGGGGGTAATGGGTTGGGAGTAAGCAGGGGATTGAGCAATAGTAAAGGTTAATGCCAATCCTGCCAACAGCCGCCCCTGTCCTTGAGTGAAAATATTCATGGGGCATAGCAGATGTATATCTAAAATTATTTAAGCATAAATAATTAGCGGCTGTAAATAGGGTGCGCCTTTTCACCGTAGGTTGGGTTGAGCGAAGTCGAAACCCAACAGTCTAACCCGTTAGTGGTCTTACTTTTAAAACCTCTCTCCCACGCCAGCCCTCACCCCCAGCCCCTCTCCCAAGCTTGGGAGAGGGGAGCAAGAGAGGAGCAAGAGCATCCGATCCCCCTTCTCCCCACGGTGGGAGAAGGGGTTAGGGGATGAGGGGGAAATGTTGAGGAGTAGATAGACACAGTTTAAAACATTGCCAGCATTGGTTTTCTCGCCTGTAGTTGACACGGATGAAGCCTTGCGCCCCAAAGCTTGAACATCTGTTGTGTTCATTTGTCTATTGGACAAACCTCAAAAGCTAACTCATGGCGATAAAAACACACATTAAATTCCGCCAAAAAGTTTGTATGTCCCAGGATTACAGGCGCATCTCTTGATTGAGTCCAAGCAAATGCCAATAAGACAGGCGAAAACGGAACATGAACGGGAATCGTTGACCATTAAGCATTAGTTTCTCTCCGCGCCGCCACCAAAAGATCCGACAAGGCTTGAACACTTGCTTGATCTGCTTGAGGAGACCAGACAACGGCTTCTGTTGATGCCAATTGATTCAACAGTGCATTAGCTGAATCACTATTGCCCGCAGGTTCTAGGCTGCATCCTTCCTCTTTAGCAACGGCAAGAAGCAGAAAATGGATAAGTCGAAGTTTATCTTGATGAGAGAGTTGACTAACAGTAGGTAAAAGTTCGCTGAGAGACATATTGCTTGTTTGAGAGGTTCAATACAGTTCTAGTCTAGTTGAAAGTAACTCAAGAGCGATATTGACATATCTTAGATTCAATGGTGGTGAAATAAGCATTTTTGGATCACCGAAACCTTTGATATACCGTAGGGTGGGCATTACCCACCCATCTTAAGCTGGGTTCGTAGTAGGCACTTTAGTGCCAGAAGTGAAGACAGCACTTACTACAAACTCTAAAGTCAGTGCCATTTGTCTTCAGCTATCATGCATTTAAATTGGGAATGGGTAGCGAGCAAGATGCTCACACTACAAAGATGAGAGCCATTTTTGACATTTTGGTGTAAACCAACTGTTTAATTGTCTCTGAATCAAGAGAGTCGTAAATCCGGCTATTGTTAAGCCACTGAAAGTTCATAGTGCAGTATCAAAACTTCGTCTCGTTTCAATGTAGCCATTGCATATTCCCGCCCCTGTAAATCAGCAAACTCAACTAAATAGTGAGGTTCTTCCTGCTGATCATAAATATTGACAACTGTACCCACCTGTCCGACTGGCAAGTTTTCAACCCTTACATAGTCAGATTCAACTAAATGCAACCGCTTCAAGGGAATCGGTTTTAACGTTGCAATTGTATCCAGCAAATTCAGATTTTCCATATCACTTGATAAATGCAGATATTAAACGTGGCTGTTGGTTTTTATACCAAGTTGCAGTCTAAGGTAGAATCTGTCATGCTGAGCAGAACCCTTCACTTCGTTCGAGGGCAAGCTCCGTGAAACGGAGTGACGCGAAGCATCTGTCCAGATTCTTCGCTTCGCTCAGAATGACATGATAGAACGCAACTTGGTATTAGCTGTGATTTCCCAAATAGTTCGGAGTGTTACCTGATCTCGTCAACTATGGCAAATCGTGAATCGCATCGGCTGGCGACACTCCCCCCTTCGTGACAGCGATGATACCAGGGAGGTATTCATCCATCATTTTCACATTGGTGTAAACTAACTGTTTGATGGTGTCTGAATCAAGCAAGTGATTTTTGACAGCCGTGCTAGTCTTGTAACGAATCTCCCCATCATCGAAATTTAACTCAAAATTGCCGATAATTATGCCATAGTTGGCTCTCGATAGAAACTCTCCTACAGCTCTACGCTTAGATTTGGGAATTTTAATCGGGCATAAGCAGTAGAAGATAAACTGCTGCTGTGATTCTAGCGCTTGGGCATAACAGTCGTATTGGTCATTTTTGCCCTTAAACGCTAGGCGTAAAGTTGACTGTTTTTCTAGCTGGGCATAGTGCCAATTGTCTTCTGTGAAGAAATTGACGATGGCGGCAAAAATGGGTTGTGTTGAGGGAATGTCTTCAGGTGTCACATTGGGAGTTTTCCTGTCATCGTATTGCCAAAGACTAATACAAGGATTGACGGATTGCCAATTTACTTAATTTACAGATAATCCTTAAGGCTGCTCATGGTTTTCTTTAAAATTGACAATTTCTTCAGGTGCTGAATGAATTATTTTTATCACCTCCAAGGCAACATCCACCATTTCTTTAGCGCGGGGGTCTGGCATTAACTTTAACTCGATCAACTCATTGAGTAGTTTAGCGGCTTGAATGCCAGATTTTAACAAGGCTTCTTGGTATTCTTGTTGTAAGGTTTTAGAGGGAGTGGGGGTTAGGTTTTGGTTGTCTTGGTTTGGTAAATTTATATTTTCCATTACCTTCACTTGTTACCAACTTTTTCTCAATTATAACTTTCTACAGTATGGCTATATTAAGTTTCAAAATATAATTCATTAATTATATTTGAACTATCTCCTTCCGGACTCATATCAATATTCTTTCCAACTGAATCTGTGGTAATAGCTCCCTTGATATCAATACCAAATAGCATACACTCAATAAATTTGCTTTTTGATATATTCGCGTTAGCAATATTCAAAAAACGCAAATCAGAGTTAATAAATCTTGCTCTTCGCAAGTCGGCTTTAGCCAATCTACACCTTTGCATAAATGAACGAATAAAGCTCGATTTAGCTGCGGTTGATTCTTCAAAATTCGCATTCTTAAAATTGCAGTCGTGGAAATCAGCTTTAATCAAAGATACACACAATCCATCTACACTAACAAACGAAGATCTATAGGCTTGCACAGAGTTTAAGTTGGCCTGCCATAGTTTACAAGACGATAAATTACAATCAGAAATCTGACTTTGATCTAAACTTGCTTCTTGAAAAATCGCTTCAGTAAAATTAACTGAAATAAATTTAGATTGTTCCCAAAAAACTTTGCTTAAATTTGCACCTGAGAGATCAAGATTAATCAAGTCAGCTTTTACCGTTTTAAACTCTCGAAAATTAAGACCAGAGAGATTTAAGTCTTGAAATATCAAACGACTAGCTTCAAAATCTCCCTTTTCATAAGCTTGTTTTTTTTTGCTTAGAATGGCATCTAATTCTAATTGTGAAACTTTTTTCATTTTCTTGATAAATACGTCCTTTTATCTATATGTTCAAGGTATAAAAGCAAACTTGATCTGCTTATGATCTGGCGTTAGACCAGATTTTACCAAATTTTCCACCATTGTTCGCTCGGCTGCACTCAATCCAGTCAAATCGGCAAGGATATCCTCTCCTTTAGCATAGGTGAGTAAATCATTTGCAATCTCTTGAGGATTTTTACCTGGCTCATAACTTTTAATATCCCAACCAAAACCATTTCCATCTATAATATCTGGATCTATATCAGCTGGTCGTCTTGCTGGTCCTTTAATGACACCTGAGCCTTCGGCTGCTAAAGCAACCTTTGCCTCTTTAATTTTATAACGCTTCGTCGCGAAATCAAACGCTAGCTCTTTATGACGATGGTTTTTATTTAACCAAGCCAGATCTGCTGGGTCTATGGGAATTTTACCGTCAGCTATTTCTTGATCCAATTTAGCAATACCTTCATCGAGTTTATCGATGCGAGCCTGATCCAACTTAACTCTTTTCTTTCTCGCTAAATCCTCCAACTTCTTCAAAGCAGACAACCTTTCAGCTTCATCGCTGATGTTCGCAATTTCAGCCAATTTATTTTTAAGGATAGGAGTCTGCTCTAATACCTCCACGTAAGTATTCGCAAACTCTGTAACGTCAGTACAGTATGGCGAACACAAAAATACTCTTCCGTCTTCTAAATACTTTAATTGATGACCATCAGGTAGGTTTTCTACCCGTTGGAAATTACGGAGTCTATCTTCAGGTATTGATTTTTGATTTTTTCCTAAAAAATCGTCTGCTTTACTTTTACCCTTCTTAATAAAGTCGGCTCCGGCATCAAGACCTTTTTTGCCTTGTTTACCCAGCCATTCTACAACCTCTTTACCTCCTTTGAAAGCATTATCTCCTTGTTGACTTAACCACTTCAGAGCATTGTCACCATACTTGGCAAATACCTGGATAACTTCATCACCATATTTAAGAAATAACTCAGCAATCTTACTGCCATACTTCCTAAACAAGTTTATGACATCATCGCCATATTTACGCACCAATCCAATAATGTCATCTACATACTTCAGACCTTTATTAACATACTTACCGCCTTTAGCCGCCGTACCAATATAAGGAATAATCGCGATCGCGGATAATCCAGCATTAACCCAGTCACCTTCTGCGGCATACCAAATCGTATTGAGAATATCAGCTACAGCAGCTACAATATTTCCTACTCCTGGGAATACATCTCCAACCATTCCGACAACGTCTAAAATACCATGCCCCCAAGCACTAATTGCTGGATAGGTTTCGTTCCACCATTTAACAACCTTCTCAGCTTTTTGTTGCAGATACCCGCTAAAGACGGTGCTATATTCTTGGAAGACTTTCCAACAACGAGTTAAACCCGGAAAAGTAGATTCCATCCAACCTTGAAGCCTACCCCATTGTTCCTGTACAAAACCAGAAACAGGTTGAATAACATTCTCATCAACCTTTCCAGCTACCCAATCGACTTGATTGTTTGACCAATCAGCCGCTTGACCTGCTTTTTCCTTAGACCATTCCCATCCAGCTTGAATCCCTTCACCCGCTTGGTTAAGGAGTTTTTCTCCTTCTTGTTTAGGATTCTTGATAAAATCAATCGCGTAAGTTCCTGCGGTATCTACGACATCAACGGCTTTATGTCCATAGTTGTCTACGAATTCAGACGCTTTGTTTCCATTGTCTTCAATAAAGGTAGATGCATCGCTACTCTTGTCATCTATAAACGTTGCTGCACCATTTCCTTTCTCCTCAACCAAGTTAGACGCACCGCTACTCTTGTCATCTATAAATGTTGCTGTATTATTACCCGCCGTTTCGACAAGATTAGCCGCTGTACTATTTTTATCCTCTAACCAGTTGGCAACATCGCTACTATTCTCGTCTATAAATGTGGCTGTCTGGTTTCCTTTGTCTTCAATAAAGTTAGAAACATGAGTGCTTCCCTCATTTATCAAGTCTGCCGCACTGTTTCCTTTCTCTTCCACAAAAGTGGCAACACTACTACTCTTTTGCTCCAACCATTGTGAGCTATTATCAACTTCACTCCGTAAACCAGAGACGGCGGAATCTTTAGCTTGTTCCAAACCAGAGATAGTCGAATTGACTTTTCCGGAAAACCATTCTAAAATGGCACTTCCTTTTTCACGAACACTTGATGCAAACGCCTGACCTTTTTCCTGGACAGAGGATAAGAAAGCACTGCCTTTATCCGTTAACCAATTAACCGCAGGGGTTACATTTTCACCGACCCAGGCTTTAGCACCATCAACTTTCTCGCCAACCCAGGCTTGGGCACTATCAACCTTTTCACCAACGAACGCCTTAGCGCCATCAACCTTCTCACCAACCCAGGCTTTAGCACCATCAACTTTCTCACCAACCCAGGCTTGGGCACTATCAACCTTTTCACCAACGAACGCCTTAGCACCATCAACTTTCTCACCAACAAACGCCTTAGCGCCATCAACCTTCTCACCAACGAACGCCTTAGCACCATCAACCTTCTCACCAACGAACGCCTTAGCGCCATCAACCTTCTCACCAACCCACGCCCTTGCACCTGCTGTCTTCTCATCAACCCAATTCCAAGCCGTTTCCGCTTTACCACCTATCCATTCACGCGCCGAATTAACCTTGTCAGCGACAAACTCTTGAGCTTGACCCGCTTTATCTTGGATAAAGTTCCAGCCTTCCTTGGCTTTACCACTTAAAACCGACCATTTTTCGTTAACCCATTGACCAACTGCACCGACTTTTTCTTGTACCCATTGCGTAGCTGTGCCAATCTTTTGAGTCAGCGGATTCCAAACATCCTCCTGCACCCAATTACTAAATTGATCCCATTTTTCGCTAACCACCTTAATTACCGGGTTAGCCTTGAGCATGAAATCAAGCCATGCTTCCTGTGCTTCTTGTTTCAGGCTTTCCCAAGCTTGACCTAATTGTTTAGCTGCATTACTTGGGAAATTGTCAAGATTGTTAACAAACTCTTGGGCTTTACCTTGATAGCGAGCGCATAATTCCCCAGCTTCACCATCTAAAGAGGATATCGTGTCTTTGGCATCTTTCTCTAATTTTGACCAACCTTGTTCAACTGCACCCGCCGAATCCGTGGCTTGCTCTTGAATCCCTTGTACTTCTTGACTAACTTGATTTTCTAGATTTTCTTGTTCAGCAATTGTTTCATTTTGCAGGCTGGTTTCATCCGTTTGTAATCCTTGGGTAGTGCTTTGAGTCTCAGCTTGCAGTTCATCGCCCTTAGTTTTACTCTCAGCGGTTAACTCGTCACCTTTGGTTTTACTCTCAGAGGTTAACTCATCGCCCTTCGTTTTACTCTCAGAGGTTAACTCGTCACCTTTGGTTTTACTCTCAGAGGTTAACTCATCGCCCTTAGTTTTGCTTTCAGAGGTTAACTCATCGCCCTTAGTTTTGCTTTCAGAGGTTAACTCGTCTCCCTTAGTTTTGCTTTCAGAGTTTAGCTTATCGCCCTTAGTTTTACTCTCAGAGGTTAACTCGTCTCCCTTAGTTTTACCGTCAGAGTTTAGCTCATCGCCCTTAGTTTTACTCTCAGAGGTTAACTCGTCTCCCTTAGTTTTACTCTCAGAGGTTAATTCATCTCCCTTGGTTTTACTCTCAGACGTTACCTCATTCGCCTTGGTTTTACCGTCAGCAGTTAACTCGTCTCCTTTATTTCTTGCTTCCTTATCAACGTCTGACTTTTTACCCTCAGACTCCGCTTGTAAATCACCCTTCTTACTATTAGCCTCCCCTTCAAGGGAATCTAAAAGCCCTTTTGCCCAATCAAGGGATTCTCCAGCTACATCGCCAATAGCATTACCAACATCCTGAATGATATTTCTTTGAACAACTTGACCGGATTTAACGTGTTGTTCATCAACTGGCTTAACGGATGCATGACGTTCAGCATCTTTTACCGCTACAGCTTCTTCCCCAGGTGGAACCTCTTCCTTAACGTTTGGTTCTACCGCTTTTTTCTCGACTTCAGCAGGTTCACTGTCTTTAGCTTTCGGTTCAGGCGTTTCCTTAACCTCTGCGTCAGATGGAGGTTTAGTTTCAGGCGGTGCTTTCTCCTCTGATTGTACTTGGGGTTTTTCCGGTTCCGCTGGTTCTTGTGCTTCAGTTGCAGGCTCAGGCGTTGCGTCTTGTTTCGGTTCAGCCGGAGTAACATCTGCTGCTTTGTCTTCTATTTGAGGCGTTTGTGTAGCACCCTCTTTAATGTCGGGAGTTGCTGTAACTTGAGGAGTTTCTGTCGCCGGAGGAGTTTCTTTAGCGGGTTTGTTAATTTGCTCAACTTGCGGTTTAGGTAAAGGTTCAGAGGTGGGACTATCTTTACCCGATTGGGGAGTCGCCGCAAATTTTTGTTTAGCTTGTTGTAGGGCTTGTTGTAAAGCTGCTTTGGGTTCCTGACTCGGATCAATAGTTTGAGCAACATTTTGATCAGTATTATCCATCTGATCCTGTTGCTGTTGCCACATAGCCGTTAAAGATGTCCCCTGATTAGCTTGAGTTAAATCAGGGGTTTGGATACCTCCAGCACCCGTATTGGCTGTTTCCGTATTAGCCGGAGTTTCAGTGGCTTTTTCCTGGGGTTGAGTTTTCCCTTCAGTATCAGTCGGTGCGGATTCGGCTTCCGGTTGAGGTGCAGTACCTTCTGTGTCTGGTTTAGCTTCTGTTGTGGGTGCTGGGGATTCCGTTGAATTATCTTGTGCTTTGGATTTGGCTTCAGGTTTCGGTGCTGGCGCGACTTCGGGTTTACTCGTACCCCCTTGTGCTTCCGGTTGGGTTTCTGTGGTGGGTGCTGGGGTAGCTGGGGATTCAGTTGGACTATCTTGTACTTGGGATTTAGCTTCTGGCGTGGGTTCTGGTGCAACTTCCGGTTGAGTTTCACTACCTTGTGCTTGCGGTTTCGCGTCTTTTGCGAGTGCAGGTTGAGCAGGTGACTCGATTTTTGCTTGGGGTTGATTGACAGACTGGGGTTCAGCCGGAGCAGGTTTTTGTACTTCTTGAGTCTCTGTCTCTGTGACTAACGGCTTCTTGGTTTGTGCAATATCTGGTGAAGTTTCCGTTGGCTGAGATTCTGCGCTTGTGGTTGTTTGAGCATTAGGTGGTGGAAGTTCTTTAGCCGGAAGTGGTGCTACTTTCTTATCTACGGATATTGGAGACGGATTTTTGTTGGATGTAGTTAGAGACTCCTGCTCCTCAATTGTCTTAGCTTGTAGCGTAGGAGTGAGGTTATCTCCCTGTAACGATAACGGGTTTTTATTCAAACCTGTAGCACCCGCTATGTCAGCTTTCGCCTGGATGGTTCCTGTGTGCTTCTCTTCTTCCTCTTTCTGTTCCTGCTCACAGGCGGAACATGAGCGCTGAACCGTTTCTGGCTGACTCGATGGTTGAACGTTAAACCGATTCAACCCATTAAAGACAGAATGAGTTCTCTGTTCTATTTTGGGGTGATACTGTTCTAACCCATCCTGAAGCCCATTCCTCTGCACTGGAGAAGACTCTTTCCCTTGAGTGTTAACAGGAACAGTCAGCAAATTGGAACTCAAACGCGATATTCTTTCCTTTTGAGCTTGTAAATTCGGTTTTGGGGATGGGTTGTTTCCACTCTCTGCTGCTGAGGGTTGAGCCGGGGTAACAGCAACTCCGTCTACTTCTTTCTCTGGGGATTCTGGATTCTGTGATAATTCGGCTTCTGAACCTTCCTTTGGCTGAATCGTCTCTTCTTCCTGAGTCTCTGTTGCTTCCGCCTCCGAAACCTCTGGCTGTTGAGCGTTATCTTCTCGTGCTGTATTAGCGGATTGTTCCTGTACAGGTTGCTGGGGTGGGGTTTGAGGGACATTAACCGGGACATTAAGACCGTTATAGCCGACAAAAGCCGACTGATCCAATTTCTGTTGCAAAAACGCCCTCTGTTCCTCCGGTGAGCGTCGCACCACAGGTTTCTGGGGTTTCGGAACTTTGAAACGGCGTCGCTGCAACGGATTGGTGTCGGACTTCCGACTCAAAGGTGAGAAATTCTTTTTGCGGATGGGTTCTCGGAAAGACATGACCAGAGGTTCCCCTGATTGACCCGGGTCTTTTCTGTCCCTCCCAGGAAGCGCGATCGCGTCTATGAGATGGGTAGCAGAAAATATCTTTAAGCATACCCCCAAACAGGCGATCGCACTTCACTCATTTTAGGAAAACTTAACATCCCCCGTTGTTACCAAAGAGGGTGCAACGCCTTCCCCAACCGAATCTAATGTAAAATGTGACTTTTCACGGTGTAAATTCTGCTATGTGCGATCATGTATTGAGAACAGGAAGCAGGGAACAGAAAACAATAAGGGTTCAACGCTGATGTAATCTAGGTCTTTGCTCCTTTAAATAGCTAGGTGCTGGCACATCACTACGCGCATATACATGACGCTGCCATTTTTTTTTGTCTGGCTCATTTTCCCAGAAAAAAGTTCCTGTATCACCAGAATATACCCAAACACGGTCATCTACTCCCCACAAGAAATAGGTTGTATGACGTATATCAAATTGTTCAGATAATGTATATAAAATATTTTGCTCCTGATCTAAGATTTTAAATTTTCGATAAGGAAGATCAGGGTTTTCATTACTTTCTATAACAAGAGTATATTTTCCTGATGGTGAAATAGCAGGTTTTTCTACTGTTGCAACTTCTGCTGGTAAAACCATAGCTTTTTCCTGGCAACTTGTTAAAACGATTAGTAAAACCAATAAATTATAAAATAGCTTTTTTAAATAAACTATTGTTTTGTTCATGACCAACGCCTCTTCATTCTTATCGAGTAAGCTTTATAAGCACTCTATTTCAGGTGAATCATGATTTTTAATTTTAATTAAAGGGCCATCCTTCACTAGAAATTACATTTCCTGATGCATCAATTTCCACAATAGACTGGGAACTCCAAGTGATATGAATAGTATAAGGTTCTGCTCTTCCTAGAGTAATTCTCTCGGCAAATAAACTCTTGATATTGTCCGTTGTATACTGAGGATTAGGATCTATAACATCATTCCAAGTATAGGAAAGAGCTAAAGTTATAGTTCTTGTGCCACCTGCGTCAAAAACACTTGATGAAGTTCCTGTAATTTGAAAGTCTCCTACGTTGGCATTTGTCCCATGTAAATACTGATAGCCAACGATACTCTCTCCATTCTCAATACTTACATGAAACGTTTCAGCAATTTTTCCGGAACCTGTTCCTATGGTCTTAGCAAGTTCAAGCACTTTTGACTGTAGTGTCTGCTGCTGAGGGTTGAGCAGGGGTGACAGCAACTCCCTCTACCTCTGTATCCGGGGATTCGGGGTTCTGTGATAATTCTGCTTCTGAACCTTCCTTTGGCTGAATCGTCTCTTCTTCCTGAGTCTCTGTTGCTTCCGCCTCGGAAACGTCTGGCTGTTGAGCCTTATCTTCTAACCCTGCATCAGTGGACTGTTCCTGTACAGGTTGCGGGGGTGGGGTTTGAGGGACATTAACCGGGACATTAAGACCGTTGTAACCGACAAAAGCCGACTGATCCAATTTCTGTTGCAAAAACGCCTTCTGTTCCTCCGGTGAGCGTCTTACCACAGGTTTTTTGGGTTTCGGAACTTTGAAACGACGTCGCTGCAACGGATTGGTGTCGGACTTCCGACTCAAAGGTGAGAAATTGGGTTTGCGGATGGGTTCTCGGAAAGACATGACCAGAGGTTCCCCTGATTGACGCTGGTCTTTTCTGTCCCTCCCAGGAGGCGCGATCGCTTCTATGAGATGGGTAGCAGAAAATATATTTAAGCATACCCCTAAACAGGCGATCGCACTTCACTCATTTTAGGAAAACTTAACATCCCCCCAAATAATCCCATCACTGATTAAACTGAGATTTCCCCCACTCACAAACGGGGTGTCTGGATGATTCAGCGCCAGAATATCAAGATTTACCCCCTCATCCCCTAACCCCTTCTCCCTCCATGGGGAGAAGGGGAACCGGATTCTATGAGCTTAAGTTTTTCAACCATTACATAGTCAGATTTAACTAAGTGCAACCGTTTATATACGTGCTGCTGCCATTCTTTTGTGTCCAGCTCATTTTCCCAGAAAAAAGTCCCTGTATCACCAGAATATACCCAAACACGGTCATCTACTCCCCACAAGAAATAGGTTGTATGACGTATATCAAATTGTTCATCTGATGTATACAAAATATTTTGCTCCTGATCTAATATTTTGAATTCTCGATCAGGAAGATCAGAAGTTTCTTTGTTCTTCTCAAATGCGGACGAAAGGACTTGAACCTTCACACCTTACGGTACTAGAACCTAAATCTAGCGCGTCTGCCAATTCCGCCACGTCCGCGACTCACTCGATAGCTATCATAGCAAAAACTTGACGATTTGGTTAGCTGACTTCGACATAACGCTGAAAGCCTTATTTTCCCGTTGCTATCGCCTGAAAGCCTCCAAGTGGGCGTCAAGCCTCTGCTTATATCAAATTCAGGTTGAATACCCCTCCAAAACACTGTAGAGACGCGCCATGGCGCGTCTCTACGTAAATGATGTGTCCTAACCGCTATGGCGATTGCTATATCAATTCCCCATCGTCATCGCCTAGGGGTTATCCTGCCTAGGTTGTGGTAAAGGTAGGGTAATCGTCACCGTACTTCCTGCTTCTGCTTGAGACTCTACCGCGATCGCACCGCCTTGTACATCCACACAATATTTAACCAGCATCAGCCCTAAACCACTCCCCGCTACGGCTTCAACAGGACTATCTAGGTAAAAGGCGTTGAAGAGAACGTTTTGCTCAGATTCGGGCATCCCACTGCCGAAATCGGGTATACGAAATACCACCTTTTCATCTTGACACACCAATTCCAACTTGATCGGACTATCCTCTGGTGCATATCGCCATGCACTAATTAATAAATTTGTCAACATCCGACGCAACAATCTTTCATCACCTACGCCATAACAGGATTCTGAACCAACAAAACTAATCTGAGGTTTCGACGGTGTACGTTCCTGTAATTGGGTGATTAATTCTTGACACAACGGAGTTAAATCCAGTTCCGTGAGATTTAAACGCAGTTGCTTGGCTTCAATCTTTTTAATCAATAGCAGATCATTCAGGATTTGGTTGATCCGTTGAGCATTTCCTTGGATGCGCTGGAGATAGTAAAGGGTGTTATTCTCCGTGTCGGAATCGGGATTAGTTTCCAGGTATTTCGCATGGGAAAAAATCGTGTTCAGAGGATGGCGGAGTTCTTGGGTAATCACGGAAGCCAATCGGTCAACATGGGATTTGAGCGCCCGATATTCCGCTTCTTTTGCCATGGCTTCACTAGCGGCTACCCTCGCCTGTTTTTGTTCGCTCAAATCTTTAAACGTGATCACAACGGCACCGCCGTTCCCCTCAAGATTATCCAAACGGGTCATTGTATACTCGTAATCCTTCACCCCCTCAACCGTGGTTAAAGTAATTTCGTCGGAGATAGATTGTCCTGTAGTTAAAACAATGTCCCGTTGAATATCCAACTGTTTCATCTGCTCAGTGGATACCTTCAGATCATGCCAGGTTTTACCAATACAATCCTTTTGGCTAAGTCCCCACGCCTGAGCTGCGGCTTGATTCACATAGACATATCTGCCCGTGCGATCGCACACCAGAAAAAAGTCACTAGAATTGGAGAGAATCGTATTTAGTAGTTGTCCCAGTTGTTCGACTGAGGTGTCTGGAGTTGCAGGAGGAGGGGGAACAGGAGACGTTTTCTCTGGCTGACTGGCTTGTTGTTTAACCGCTTGTTGCTGCTGAATCGCCTGTTGACGACGAATTACTTCTTGTTGTTCGGCTTTCAGACGTTTTTGTTGACTAATATCCTCCAAGATACAAATGACTGAAATAGGTTCGTCTGATGTCTCCTGCACCAGCGCCACGGTAAGTCGTCCCCATTCGATGGGGCTATCCGGATGATGGAAAGGCTTCTCCAATTGGTAGGAATGACGTTCACCCGCGATTAATTGGCGAAACATTGCCGATTCCATTCCTGGCTTATCTAAATTCATCCACCTCATCAACGTGGGTGCTAATTCCTCAGCCGGACAACCGAGCATTGCCTGAAGTTTGGGGTTATATTCGATCAGGTTCCCCTGATGATCTAGAAGTCCTAGACCAATAACTGTTCGATTCACAATGGAACCAAACCGAGAATGAACGTGGGATTGCATAGAATCTTTATAGCGTGCGATCGTCAAATCTTGTAACCGCCAGCGCAATCCAATCACCTGACCCGATGGATTTTGCACAGGCGCGACGGTTAGAGAAGCGAGGAATGAGGTATCACCACGGGGTTGAATCTGGACGGGCCAATTATTGATCGACTCCCCCTGTTTTAACTGACTTAACTTGTAATAAAAGTCCCGTCGTTCTTGAGTCGCGACAAAAACAGCGAAGGATTTGCCCACCAGACGTTCTGGAGAAAAGTTTAGCGAATGGGCGGCGGCTTGATTTGCCTCAACAATGATCGCGTCGGGATTTGTAACCAGGTAGCCATCGGGAGCAAACTCAAACAATTCCCGGTAACGCTGGCGTTCCGCTTCCAAGGCAATCTGGCTTTGGACTAATTTATCATTTTGTTGGCGTAGTTCTCCGGCGGCAAATTGTAGTTCTTGCAGGGAATGGGACAGTTCGGTCAAACTCTCCAGTAATAAATGTTGCTGCTGGTTTGGCACGTCTTCCGTTCCAGAAGACTCCTGTACTGGTAATTTCAGTGATTCGTGTGCCTGTTGCCACAGCGTTTCGACTCGTCTGAGGGATAGGGTAATTTGTTGATCAAAGGTTTCTGCGGTCATCTTTTATACACAATAGCTGCACCCTGTTAACCTCCATATTTTCTACTATCGTTCCGGAGTTTGTGTTCAGCATAAGGTAAAACCCTTTCATACCCTTGCACCGCTATCAGGGAAAATGTATCATTGCTCCCCCGGCTCCCCCGGCTCCCCCGGCTTCCCCGGCTTCCCCTGCTTCCCCGGCTCCCCCGGCTTCCCCGGCTTCCCCTGCTTCCCCGGCTCCCCCGGCTCCCCCGGCTTCCCCGGCTCCCCCGGCTCCCCCGGCTCCCCCGGCTTCCCCGGCTTCCCCTGCTCCCTACCCCACTACAAGACTTATTCAGCAACCCCTAACTATTCATCCCCCTTAACCACCAATACCGAACAAGGAGCGTCAGCCACCACCTGACTACTCACCGAACCTTGCAAAATTCGCTTTACGCCTGTCAATCCACGAGTGCCAATCACAATTAAATCCGCGTGGTGAATATGGGCAAGGCGAATAATTTCTGCGGCGGGATCACCGTTAACAATTTGAATTTCACTGGAACAGGGGAGTTTGGATTGATACAGGTGCAGTTGCTGTTCGGTTTCTTGGTACAGGAACTCCTCCGAAGGGTGTGGACGATCAACAGGGATGTCCATGTCAGGGTCTTGAGGAGGCATGACATGGCACAAGATAATTTTGGTGGCTGATGTTATTTGTAGGTTATCTAGGGTCTCAATTAAGCGATAGGTTGGCTTTGAGCTGTCCAGAGCTACCAGAATCGTCTTTAGCACCAAAATTTCTCCTCATGAGTGATTACGAGCGATCGGCTCCCAGCAATAGGAATTTTCCCTCTTGATCAGAGGTTTTGTCTACTGGTTTGACAAATTGTCCTTTGTCCTTGGTCATTTGTCATTTGTTAGGGAACAGGGAATAGGCAATCGGGAATGGGCAATAGGTAAGGTAGAGTTTTGAGTTAACTCCCCCAGCTTCCCCAGCTCCCCCAGCTTCCCCAGCTTCCCCTACTCCCCCAGCTCCCCCAGCTCCCCCTACTCTGTCTCAATCCGAATGCCTTTCGCCAAAGGTGCGTAAGCGCACGGAATCGGCATGAGAAGGTAATCCTTCGGCTTGTGCCAATATCTGAATCGCTCCTGCCATTTTATTCAGAGCGGTTGAGGAATATTGAATTAGACTCGAGTGCTTCATGAATGTCTCTACACCTAACGCCGAAGCGTAGCGGGCAGCACCAGAGGTGGGTAAGGTGTGATTGGGTCCGGCGATATAATCACCAACGGCTTCTGGGGTGGATGTTCCCAGGAAGATGGCACCCGCATGGCGGATTTGGTTGAGTAAGTCCCAAGGTTCCGTAATTTCTAGTTCTAAGTGTTCGGGGGCAAATTCATTAGAGAGTTCGGCGGCTGTTTCCAGGGAATCGACGATGACAATCAAGCCATAATGCGCGATCGCTTTTTCGGTGAGTTCGCGTCGGGGATGATCCTGTAGTTGGTGTTTGACTTCGGCTTGGACATTTTTTGCCAATGTCGAGTCTGTCGTGATCAGAATTGCTGCGGCTAGGGGGTCATGTTCTGCCTGTGCTAATAAATCGGCAGCTACATAAACAGGATTGGCGTGACTATCGGCAATAATTAGTACCTCAGAAGGACCGGCAAGGGAATCAATGCCCACAGTCCCGTAGATGAGTTTCTTTGCCAGGGTGACGTAGATATTTCCTGGACCAGTAATTACATCCACTTTGGGAATGGTTTCGGTGCCATAAGCTAAAGCCGCGATCGCTTGGGCACCGCCGACGCGGTAAATGTTGCTCACACCCGCTTCTTGGGCAGCGACGAGGACGGCTGGATTAATTTTTTGCTCCAAGCCCGGAGGTGTGACCATCACGACTTGAGGCACTTTTGCCACTTTTGCCGGAATCGCATTCATTAACACCGTACTTGGGTAAGCGGCTCGACCGCCAGGAACATAGAGTCCGGCTCGATCCACTGGCGTGTAGCGTTTGCCCAGAACCACCTCATCATCGCCAAACTGCACCCAAGATTTGGGAACGCGCTGTCGGTGAAAGGCTTCAATCTGCTGTGCTGCCAACTGAATCGCATCCAGGAGTTCCTTGGATACTTGCTGGTAGGCAGCATCTAGTTCTGAGCCACTGACACGCAGTTGGTCAGGGGTTAAACGTTGATGATCGAATTCTTCGGTATAGTGCAAGAGGGCTTTATCCCCTTGGCGTTTTACCGTCTGCAAGACTTCTCGCACCGTCGCCTCTTTGTGCATGATTCCATCGTGGGAGGTGCGATCGCAGATCCGCCGCAGTTCATTTTTTGCCTCAGCCTGCTGAGTGATTATTCGCAGCATGGAGTCGGAGTGCCTATCATGAGGTATTATCCGTGGGAGACTAGGATAGGAACAGAGAGTTCCCTGACCGGGAGTCCGTCCTTCCCTAGACTCTCTTCTCTAGCTTACCTGGATTTTTCTGGACTCGCGACACTTTTGACATAGATGTTATAGTAGTTGTTCTGGTATTTTGTAAATTAGAATCTGAAACCTTAGTTTTCCGGAAGATTTCTGTGGCTAATAGTAAGTCTGCTCTTAAACGTATCAAAATCGCTGAACGAAACCGAGTTCGCAATAAAAGCTATAAATCAGCGGTGAGAACGCTGATGAAAAAATATTTTGAGGCTGTCGAGGATTACGCCCGCCAGCCAAGTCCTGAATCGTTGCAGGATGTCAAAGATCGTATGTCTGCTGCTTACTCTAAGATAGACAAAGCGGTGAAGCGGCGCGTCCTGCACAGTAACAATGGTTCTCGTAAGAAATCCCGTCTGGTAAAGCAGCTCAAGAAGGTACAAGCTCAACTGAATCCCCCAGCGGCTGAAACGACGGCTGATTGAAACAGATTGTCCGTTCCTCGCCCCCGTACCCAAACGGGGGAAGCGCAATGAACCCGCTAACGTGTACCATGTTGCCGATTGTGTTGCCAAACTGCGGCACATTCCCCTGGAAACCTTGGCAGAAGAAACTACCCAGAATGCCTGTCGGCTATTTAATCTAAGTCTGCCGAGTGCCTCTAGTAACTAGCTATAGGAATGCGATCGCCAGCCGTTAAAGTCTACTTGATCAGCTCAGCGAAGGGGTCAAAAAGAGGATTAATAGGGCAACCTATTAATTTTTCACTATCGCTCCCCCAGCTCCCCCAGCTCCCAGACGCGCCATGGCGCGTCTCTACATTGCTCCCCCAGCTTCCCCATCTCCCCTTAACAGCCAGCTTGCGCCATAATTGATTAAGAAGAGTTACTATGTATAAAATTTTCTCAAGTTTTATCCCGCCATCACTGCCTACCCCGAAACAATCCTTAATCGATGCCCAACCGCCCACGAGGAGAAGATGCCGCCGATTCTATCTCATTGTAGATCAAGCCCTGTATCATCATTATCATTAAAACGCTCCCGCCGATTATTAAGACAGTCGTTATTATCCTCAGACTCTCTTATTACTTCTTTGAGGTAAAAATTCTCGGCTTGGCAGCGCTAGACGCTGACTGGTATCTACCCCGATAGATATAGCCAATCATACTATTGTATTGCTCAGGATTGCTGACTAGAGGAGCAAATTCTGCCTCCACCTTAGGCTGTGAAGCCCATCCTGACGCTGATTCACCCTCTCCAGAAGGAAAAGCATGACGACTCAAACCTATACAACTCCCACCTATCTATTACCAGACTTAGTTGAAATTCAGCGAGCCAGTTTTCGCTGGTTTCTTGAAGCAGGGTTAATTGAAGAACTCGACAGCTTCTCACCGATTAGTGACTACACAGGTAAGCTGGAACTCCACTTTGTCGGCAAAGACTATAAGCTCAAGCGTCCGAAATATGATGTGGATGAAGCCAAGCGGCGAGACAGCACTTATGCCGTGCAAATGTATGTACCCACTCGCCTGATTAACAAAGAGACAGGTGAGATTAAGGAGCAAGAAGTCTTTATTGGCGATCTGCCCCTGATGACCGATCGCGGTACGTTTATTATTAATGGTGCCGAGCGGGTCATTGTCAATCAAATTGTCCGCAGTCCCGGCGTATACTACAAGTCGGAAATCGACAAAAACGGACGCCGTACCTACTCCGCATCTTTAATCCCCAACCGAGGCGCTTGGTTAAAATTTGAAACCGACAAAAATGATTTAGTCTGGGTTCGGATCGACAAAACCCGGAAACTGTCTGCCCAAGTTCTCTTAAAAGCCCTGGGACTCTCAGACAACGAAATTATCGATGCCCTGCGTCACCCCGATTATTATCAAAAGACCTTAGACAAAGAAGGCAATCCCAGTGAAGAAGAAGCCCTGATGGAGCTATATCGCAAGCTCCGTCCCGGTGAACCGCCGACAGTAAGCGGGGGTCAGCAGTTATTAGACTCACGCTTTTTCGACGCCAAACGTTACGATCTCGGTCGCGTCGGTCGCTACAAAATTAACCGCAAATTGCGCTTAAATGTTGCCGATACAATCCGCGTGCTGACGCCCCAAGATATTATGGGCGCGATCGATTACCTGATCAACCTGGAATTTGATATTGGCAGCACCGACGATATCGACCATTTGGGGAACCGCCGGGTTCGTTCCGTGGGTGAACTCCTGCAAAACCAGGTTCGGGTGGGATTGAATCGCCTAGAGCGAATCATTCGGGAACGAATGACCGTTTCTGATTCCGATACCCTAACCCCCGCCTCCTTGGTCAACCCCAAACCCCTAGTCGCCGCCATTAAAGAATTCTTTGGCTCATCTCAGCTATCCCAGTTCATGGATCAGACCAATCCCCTAGCTGAGTTAACCCACAAACGTCGTTTATCTGCCTTGGGACCCGGTGGCTTAACCCGTGAACGAGCGGGGTTTGCCGTGCGAGATATTCACCCCTCTCACTATGGACGAATTTGCCCCATCGAAACGCCAGAAGGACCCAACGCCGGTCTAATTGGTTCCTTGGCAACCCATGCACGAGTTAACGCTTATGGCTTTATTGAAACCCCCTCGTACCCCGTAGAAAACGGGCGGGTGATCAAAGACAAAGCGCCGCTTTACATGACCGCTGATGAAGAGGACGACTTGCGCGTTGCTCCTGGTGATATCCCCATGGATGAAAATGGCTATATCATGGGCGAATCCGTTCCCGTGCGCTATCGCCAAGAATTCACCACCACCACCCCTGATCAGGTAGACTTTGTGGCGGTATCTCCAGTGCAAATCATCTCCGTGGCAACCTCACTCATTCCCTTCCTGGAACATGATGACGCCAACCGCGCCCTGATGGGTTCAAACATGCAACGGCAAGCCGTTCCCTTGTTGCGTCCAGAACGTCCCTTGGTGGGTACAGGGTTGGAAGCCCAAGCTGCACGAGATTCCGGCATGGTGGTTGTCGCCCGGAAAGCTGGCGAAGTCGTTTATGTGGATGCCACCAAAATTCGCGTCCAAACCGCTCCCAGCACCCCCGCTTTACCGGGAGACAGTGCAGAGACAGCCCAAACCAGCGAACCAGAAATCATTGAATACGAAATCCAGAAATATCAGCGGTCTAACCAAGACACCTGCTTAAATCAGCGTCCGTTAGTTTTTTACGGAGATGACGTAGAAGCGGGTCAAATCCTAGCTGACGGTTCCGCCACTGAAGGGGGAGAACTGGCATTAGGACAGAACATTCTGGTGGCGTATATGCCCTGGGAAGGCTACAACTACGAAGACGCCATCCTGATTAGTGAACGACTGGTGTTGGATGATGTGTACACCAGCATTCACATTGAAAAATACGAAATTGAAGCCCGACAAACTAAGCTGGGACCCGAAGAAATCACCCGTGAAATTCCCAACGTGGGGGAAGATTCGCTGCGCCAACTCGACGAACAAGGGATTATTCGGATAGGGGCGTGGGTAGAAGCCGGAGATATTCTCGTCGGTAAAGTGACACCCAAAGGCGAATCCGACCAACCCCCCGAAGAAAAGCTACTCCGGGCAATTTTCGGAGAAAAAGCCCGGGATGTGCGGGACAATTCCTTGCGCGTTCCCAACGGTGAAAAAGGTCGGGTTGTGGATGTCCGCATCTTTACCCGTGAACAAGGCGATGAACTCCCCCCTGGTGCCAACATGGTAGTGCGCGTCTATGTGGCACAGAAGCGCAAGATTCAGGTGGGTGATAAAATGGCAGGTCGTCACGGCAATAAGGGGATTATCTCCCGGATTCTGCCGATGGAAGATATGCCCTACCTCCCTGATGGCACTCCCCTGGACATTATTCTCAATCCCTTGGGCGTTCCCAGTCGGATGAATGTTGGTCAAGTCTTTGAATGTTTACTGGGATGGGCGGGTGAAAACTTAGACCTGCGCTTTAAAATGATTCCCTTTGATGAAATGTATGGGGAAGAAGCATCCCGGCTGACTGTTCACGGCAAACTTCAGCAAGCGCGGGAAGAAACTCAGCAAGATTGGGTATTTGATCCAGAAAATCCGGGCAAAATCCAGGTATTTGATGGTCGCACGGGCGAAGCCTTTGATCGTCCGGTGACAATCGGTATCGCCTACATGTTAAAACTGGTTCACTTGGTCGATGATAAGATTCATGCTCGTTCCACCGGACCTTATTCGCTGGTTACTCAGCAACCGTTGGGTGGTAAGGCGCAGCAGGGCGGTCAGCGATTTGGTGAAATGGAAGTTTGGGCATTGGAGGCTTTTGGCGCGGCTTATACCCTGCAAGAGTTACTCACCGTGAAATCAGACGATATGCAGGGTCGTAACGAAGCCCTCAACGCCATTGTCAAAGGTAAGGCAATTCCGCGACCCGGTACACCAGAATCCTTTAAGGTGTTGATGCGAGAACTTCAATCCTTGGGACTGGATATTGCCGTTCACAAAGTAGAAACCGATGATGATGGCTCCAGCCGTGATTTAGAAGTCGATTTGATGGCAGATGGCGATCGCCGTCGTACCCCCAGCCGACCCACTTATGAATCCCTCCGCAGTGAGGAACTCGAAGAAGAAGAGTTATAAGGTCTCCGTGTTGAGTGTAGAGACGTAGCTGGCTACGTCTCTACATTCAAAACTCAGATGTAGCCACGTCTGTACGCTCAAAACTCGCAACCCTGGAAGATGAAACAGCAACAAGAACAGCGCTTTGACTACGTAAAAATTGGAATTGCCTCTCCGGAGCGCATCCGTATATGGGGAGAACGTACCCTACCGAATGGTCAAGTTGTAGGGGAAGTGACGAAACCAGAAACGATTAACTATCGCACGCTCAAACCCGAAATGGACGGGTTGTTCTGTGAGCGGATTTTTGGTCCAGCGAAAGACTGGGAATGTCACTGCGGCAAATACAAACGAGTTCGTCATCGCGGGATTGTTTGTGAACGCTGCGGCGTGGAAGTCACGGAGTCGCGGGTACGACGACATCGCATGGGGTTCATTAAACTGGCGGCTCCTGTGGCGCATGTCTGGTATCTCAAAGGAATTCCCAGTTATCTGAGTATTCTCTTGGATATGCCGTTGCGGGATGTCGAGCAGATTGTTTATTTCAATGCTTATGTTGTTCTGAGTCCAGGGAATGCTGAAAATCTCAGCTATAAACAGCTATTGACTGAAGACCAATGGCTGGAAATTGAGGAGCAACTTTACAGCGAAGACTCCGAACTCAATGGCGTAGAAGTGGGCATTGGTGCAGAAGCTCTACAACGACTCTTGCAAGATGTCAACTTAGACGACGAAGCCGAAAAACTGCGCGAAGACATCAGCAACGCCAAAGGTCAAAAGCGGGCAAAGCTGATTAAGCGGCTGCGGGTGATTGATAACTTCATCGCCACCGGATCACAACCCGACTGGATGGTGCTGACGGTGATTCCGGTTATCCCGCCGGATTTGCGCCCCATGGTTCAGCTCGATGGTGGACGCTTTGCGACTTCAGACTTGAATGACTTGTATCGCCGGGTGATCAACCGCAATAATCGCTTGGCACGCCTCCAGGAAATCCTCGCCCCAGAAATTATTGTCCGCAACGAAAAGCGGATGCTGCAAGAAGCGGTCGATGCGCTGATTGATAATGGACGCCGAGGTCGCACGGTGGTTGGTGCGAATAATCGGGCATTAAAGTCATTGTCGGACATTATTGAAGGGAAACAGGGTCGATTCCGCCAAAACCTCTTGGGGAAACGGGTCGATTACTCTGGACGTTCGGTAATCGTTGTCGGTCCGAATCTGAAAATTCACCAGTGCGGTTTACCCCGCGAAATGGCGATTGAACTGTTTCAACCCTTTGTGATCCATCGCCTGATTAGTCAGGGGTTAGTCAATAACATTAAAGCCGCCAAAAAACTGATTCAGCGCGGTGACGCCAGCGTTTGGGACGTGCTAGAAGAAGTGATTGCCGGTCATCCCGTCTTGCTCAACCGAGCGCCAACGCTGCACCGCTTAGGGATTCAATCCTTTGAACCGATTTTGGTTGAAGGTCGCGCCATTCAACTGCACCCCTTGGTCTGTCCCGCCTTTAACGCGGACTTCGACGGTGACCAGATGGCGGTTCACGTTCCTCTGTCTTTGGAATCCCAAGCCGAAGCCCGATTGTTAATGTTGGCGTCCAATAATATTCTCTCTCCAGCGACGGGACGTCCGATTGTCGCACCGAGTCAGGATATGGTGCTGGGTTGCTATTACCTCACCGCCGAAAATCCCCACGCCACAAAAGGCGCGGATCGCTATTTTGCCTCTCTCGATGATGCAATCCGAGCCTTTGAACAAAAGCAGGTCGAGTTACATGCTTACGTCTGGGTGCGTTTTGATGGCACGGTACAGAATGGTAAGTCGGATGATGAGCAGGTGATTTCCTCAGAAACCTCCTCAGATGGGATGGTGACGAAAGTCTACAAAGACCGCCGAGTCCGAGAAACGGCTGATGGAGAACTAATTTCGCAGTACGTTCGCACGACACCAGGTCGGATTATTTACAACAAAGCCATTCAAGATGCCCTGATGATTACCTGAACCAAAACCCAGGACGAATCACCAAGGACGAATCACCAAGGACGAATGACAAATGACGAATGACAAAGGACAAAAAGAAACGATTTTCTACAATCGAGTCGTTGATAAAGGTCAGCTCAAAAAACTGATTTCCTGGGCGTTTACTAAGTATGGCAGCGCCCGGACTGCTCAGATGGCTGACCAACTTAAAGATTTAGGATTCCGCTATGCCACAAAAGCGGGGGTTTCGATTAGTGTCGATGACCTACTTGTGCCGCCGAAAAAGCGTGAGATGTTAGAAGCGGCAGAAGCCCAGATTCGCGCCACGGAAGCCCGTTACAGTCGGGGGGAAATCACCGAAGTTGAACGATTCCAGAAAGTAATTGATACCTGGAATAGTACGTCGGAAGCCCTGAAAGATGAAGTGGTGGTCAATTTCAAGGCAACTGATCCCTTGAATTCGGTCTATATGATGGCGTTTTCTGGGGCAAGAGGAAACCTGTCTCAGGTGCGCCAATTGGTCGGGATGCGGGGTTTAATGGCTGATCCGCAAGGGGAAATTATTGACCTGCCGATCAAGACTAATTTCCGGGAAGGGTTAACGGTTACCGAATATATTATTTCCAGTTACGGGGCACGGAAAGGACTGGTGGATACCGCCCTGAGAACGGCTGACTCAGGGTATCTGACCCGACGTCTGGTGGATGTGTCTCAGGATGTGATTGTCCGGGAAGTCGATTGTGGCACAACCCGAGGCATCCAGTTAACCGCGATGACAGATGGCGATCGCGTACTGATTCCCCTGCAAGATCGTCTCTTGGGACGAGTCCTAGCCGCTGATGTGCTGCACCCGAAAACCAAAGAGGTGATCGCCAAACGTAACCAAGCTATCTGCGACGATTTAGCCGACGTCATCGGCAAAGCGAAGGTGGAAGAGTTGATGGTTCGCTCTCCCCTAACCTGTGAAGCCTCGCGCTCAGTTTGTCAGCATTGCTACGGCTGGAGTTTAGCCCATGGACACATGGTGGACTTGGGAGAAGCCGTTGGTATTATTGCGGCTCAGTCCATTGGTGAACCCGGAACTCAGCTAACCATGCGGACATTCCACACCGGGGGAGTATTCACCGGGGAAGTCGCCCGCCAAGTCTCAGCGGCGTTTGATGGCGTTGTCCGCTTTTCTAGCCGTCTGCGTACCCGAGGTGTGCGTACTCGCCATGGGGAAGAGCGGGAACAGGTGGAAGTCGCTGGTGAACTGATTCTGGAACCCACCAATAAGGGGAAAGCCAAGACGGTTCCGGTCACGCCCGGTTCCATCCTCCTGGTTAGCGATGGGCAAGAGGTAAAAGCAGAACAGCTTTTAGCAGAAGTGGCGTTGGGCAAATCTCGCCTGTCTACGGAAAAAGCCGCGAAAGACGTCGCCTCGGATTTGGCGGGAGAAGTTTTGTTTGCCGACTTGATTCCCGAAGAAAAAACGGATCGCCAAGGGAATACGACCCGCATTGCCCAGCGGGGTGGCTTGTTGTGGGTGTTATCAGGAGAGGTGTATAACCTGCCCCCTGGTGCTGAACCTGTGGTCAGAAACGGGGATGCCGTGGAACCCGGTTCCGTGTTAGCAGAAACCAAGTTAGTCAGCCAAAACGGTGGTGTAGTGCGGCTGACACCGGGCAAGCGGGAAATTGACATCATCACCGCGTCAGTACGCCTAGACCAAGCAGCGGTGCGGATGGAAAGTAGTGGGGGTCGTGAACAGTATGTGATTCACACCGCCAATAACCAGCGCTTCTTGCTCAAGGCAACCCCAGGCACAAAAGTGTTAAATAATCAAGTGGTAGCGGAGTTGGTTGACGATCGCTATCGCACCCAGACTGGGGGGATTATTAAGTATGGCGGTGTAGAAGTCGCCAAGCGCGGTAAAGCCAAGCAAGGATACGAAATCACCAAAGGCGGCACCCTGCTGTGGATTCCCGAAGAATGCCACGAGGTTAATAAAGATATCTCGTTGCTGCTAGTGGAAGACGGTCAATATGTGGAAGCCGGGACAGAAGTGGTGAAAGATATCTTCTGCCAATCGGGAGGGATTGTCGAAGTTGTGCAGAAGAATGACATTCTGCGGGAAATTGTGATTAAGCCCGGAGACTTGCATTTGGTGGATGACGTTCCCGAGGGCTTTACCTCTGAAGGTCAGCTGGTACATCCGGGTACAGAACCTGTTCCGGGGTTAAGCGTGACAGAACTGCGGTATGGGGAAGTCGCCGAGACGCCAGAGGGCATGGCATTACTGCTCAGACCTGTGGTAGAGTTTAACATCCCCGATGAACCCGATGTTCCCTCTCAAGCCTCCATCGACAGTGCCAACGGTTCTACTGAGGGCGGTGAGTCGAATGGTGAGAGTGCGATCGGGATTGAGTTACGGACGATTCAGCGGCTACCCTATAAAGACGGAGAGCGGATCAAGTCCGTTGAAGGACTAGAGTTGCTGCGAACTCAACTCGTTTTGGACATGACTCAAGAGTCCGACGGCGATCATTCCGCCTCTCAGCTTTCAGCGGATATTGAATTAGTCACAACCGAAGAGTCAGATGATCCAGAGGACATGCGGTTGCAGTTGGTGATCCTGGAATCGTTGGTGATCCGGCGCGATACCTCGGCTGATCCCTTAGGGGGAAGTACCCAAACTCGGCTGTTGGTTAACGATGGGGATAAAATTGCGCCCAAAGACGTCGTCGCCCGCACCGAAATTCAGTGTAAAGAATCCGGTGAAGTCCGAGGGATTCGCGAAGGGGTGGAAGCCATTCGCCGGGTACTGGTGGTTCGGGATGCGGATCGGATTACCGTTCCCATTAGTGGCACACCTCAGGTGAAGGTGGGAAATTTAGTCGTGGAGACTGATTTCCTCGCCGCCAGTGTGCAAGCCTCCGAATCTGGACAAGTTGTCAAAGTTAACGAAGACTCAGTAACGTTGCGACTCGCACGTCCTTATCGGGTGTCCGCTGGTGCGGTGCTGCAAATTGATAATGGAGACTTGGTGCAACGGGGTGACAACCTGGTGCTGCTAGTGTTTGAGCGGGCAAAGACGGGGGATATTATTCAAGGGCTACCCCGGATTGAAGAACTCCTAGAAGCCCGTAAACCTAAAGAAGCCTGTGTATTAGCCCGACGTCCCGGTGAGACGCAGGTGGTTTATGAGGAAGATGAAACCGTTGATATCAAAGTGATTGAACCGGAAGGGGTGATTACAGATTATCCGGTGAGTCCGGGACAAAACGCGATGGTTTCCGATGCTCAGTTTGTGAAGGTAGGTCAACCGTTAACTGATGGACCGGCAAATCCCCACGAGATTCTGGAGATTTTCTTTAATTTCACTGTGGAAGACAAGGGAATCTATGAAGGTGCTTTAGCGGGACTGCAAGCCGCACAAGCATTTCTGGTTAATGAAGTCCAGTCGGTGTATCAATCCCAGGGAATTGATATCTCGGACAAGCATATCGAAGTGATTGTCCGTCAGATGACCTCAAAAGTTCGGGTCGATGATGGGGGTGATACCACAATGCTACCGGGAGAATTAGTGGAGTTACGGCAAATTGAGACCGTGAATGAAGCCATGGCAATTACCGGGGGCGCACCAGCTCAATATACGCCAGTATTATTGGGGATTACTAAAGCCTCACTGAATACGGATAGCTTCATCTCCGCTGCTAGCTTCCAGGAAACTACTCGTGTCCTCACCGAAGCTGCAATTGAAGGGAAATCCGATTGGTTGCGGGGTTTGAAGGAGAACGTGATTATTGGTCGCCTGATTCCCGCCGGAACCGGGTATAACGCTTATGAAGATCCAACCAGTGGTGTCGATGCTGATTCCGCCAATGGCGGCGCTGAGTATGATTTTGGCGATCTGAATGAGAGTAGTGAGTTCGACCAAGATGATTCCTTAGAAGTGCTAGACGATCGCACGGCTCGCGCTTACAGTATGGAAGAAGAGGATACCAGCGATTTTGAGTCGTTGATGCATGAAGAGGAGGAAGAGGATGAGGATGCAGATGACTTGGCTGAGGAGTATCTCGAAGAGGATGAGGATGAGGATGAATAGTCCGTTATGAGTCCTCATTCAAGCGTAAAACCATGAGAATGGAGTAGGGGTACGATATATCGTACCCCTACAATTTATATCGTACCCCTACAATTATTGAATCGGATTCGTGACTATCTTGGCAAATATTCCTCTGCGTCGCTGGTTTCTCAGTTTACTGACCTGTGTCGTCGCGATCGCACTATCCGCCTGTAACCCTGCACTCTTTACCTCGCAAGCCGCCCAGGGTTCTCAACTTGTCACCAGTATTCTCAGTGACCCCAAAACCTTTAACTACGCCCTCTCTCAGGAGTCGCCGAATATTTTTGGGTATACCTACGAGGGACTGGTCACTGAAAATGGTGTCACCGGAGAAATTGAACCCTCTCTGGCTGAGTCTTGGGACATCTCCGATAACCAACAGCGGATTGTTTTTACCCTGCGAGAGGGATTAAAGTGGTCGGATGGAGAACCCTTAACGGTTGATGATATTGTCTTTACCTATAACGATATCTATCTCAACGAAGACATTCCCACCGATGTTCGCGACATTCTCAGAATTGGCGAAACACGCGGCTTTCCCAGCGTGCGGAAACTCGATGAAAGACGAGTTGAATTTACCACACCCGAACCCTTTGCGCCCTTTCTCCGCACCACAGGACTGGCAATTTTACCCGCCCACGCCCTCAAGGATACGGTAACTGAGAAAGACCAAGAAGGAAGACCCAAGTTTATGACCACTTGGGGGGTGGATACTGACCCGGATAAAATTGTGGTCAATGGACCCTATCAACTGGATCGCTACAATACCAATCAACGCTTAATCTTTCGCCGCAATCCCCATTACTGGCGCAAGGGAGATCAAGGTCAACCTCAACCTTATATTAATCGTCTCTTCTGGGAAGTTGTTGAATCCACCGATACTGCCTTTTTGCAATTTCGTTCTGGTGGGTTAGATGCGATTAGTGTCTCACCGGATTTCTATTCCCTACTTAAACGGGAAGAGGAACGCAGTAACTTTAACATTTACGTTGGCGGTCCCACGCTAAGTTCTAGTTTTATTTCCTTCAACCTTAACAAAGGGAGTCGGGACGGCGAACCTTTGATTGAACCGATGAAATCTCGTTGGTTCAATACCTTGGAATTTAGACAGGCGGTGGCTTATGCGATTGACCGAAGAACGATGATTGATAACTCGTTTCGAGGATTGGGTGAACCGCAATATTCCAATCTTCCGGTACAAAGTCCTTATTATTTGTCTCCCGAAGAGGGACTGCCAATTTACGAATATAATCTGGACAAAGCCAAAGAATTACTGTTAAACGCGGGCTTCCAGTATAACGATGAAGGACAACTCCTCGACGATCAAGGGAATCGAGTGCGTTTTACCTTAATTACCAATGCGGGGAATAAACTGCGCGAAGCCATGGGAGCGCAAATTAAACGAGATTTGGCGAAAATTGGTATGCAAGTGGATTTTAACCCGATTGCTTTTAGTACTTTGGTGGAACAACTTAGTAATAGCTTGGATTGGGAATGTCATCTTCTGGGTTTTTCCGGGGGCGGATTAGAACCGAATAATAGTGCCAATGTCTGGTCTACGGAAGGTGGATTGCACAGTTTTAATCAAAAACCAACGGTTGGTCAACCGGAGATTCAGGGGTGGGAAGTGGCGCCTTGGGAGAAAGAAATTAATGATCTCTATGTTAAAGGGTCTCAAGAGTTAGATGAAGAAAAGCGCAAAGTTATTTATGGTGAAGCCCAACGCCTGATTAAAGAACATTTACCTTTTATTTATTTGGTGAATCCGCTATCGATGACGGCTGTGCGCGATCGCGTGGAGGGGATTGAGTATTCGGCTTTAGGAGGCGCGTTTTGGAATATCCACGAATTGAGGATTTCTGAAGATTAAGGGGAATTAGGGGGAAATCTGACTGCCAGTTTTATGGATGGTTCAAGAAACATCGCACTCCATACCCAAATCGGATCACCACGCGATTGCCTTCGAGGGACTAAAGTCAGCTATTTACCGATAAATGAACAACAAAACCCGCTATAGCTACCTAAGAACCCGACTCTAAACGGCGTTGCCACTCAGCATCAATTTGGTCTTTTCGTTGCAAATCTTGATCCAGTAAATCCTGTTCACTGGTATACACCACATCCTCTTGCCCAATTACATTTTGCGCGGCAAACTGTTGGGCATACGCCAGCTTTTTCTGTAAATTGGCATCCCCTTGAACCAGTGCTGATGCTTCCTGCTGTCGTTGCTGATTACGGGCTGCGATTTTACTATTTTTCCGTTGAATCCAGAAATAACGAATCAAAGGAATCGCTAAAAACCCAATCCCGTACCCCAGTAAAAACCAGTAAATTGAGGCGACAAACGCCACTAATCCGCCTATCTGGGCAGCAATTTCACCTCCTCTTAACAAAGAACCCAGCATCAACGCGCCGACAATATTCACTCCGCCTAACCCAATTGCCAGTATTTTTTGTCCACTGGTAGCCGCACTAAAGCGCCAAGGCTGTTCTTGCAGGTAAGAGGGAACAGGCTGAGGATGTTGCTGTTGTGCAGTTGTCTGTAAATCGGGGAAGTGATAGATAATTTCTCCATCGGGACTAACTTCTGGACGCCCATTGAAACGGCTGAGAACGGGTAACATATAGTCCTCATATTCCCGTTGATAGCCTGTACCAATATCATCCAAATACGGAGCAATCTGTTCCGCTGTAACCGCACCGCCGGAATTGCGAATCACTGTACCGATTTCTTGCCAGCGCCGTTCTTCTAAATCCGCATTGGGGTTACCATCGCCAAACAGGAATGAGAAAATTGACTCCAGAAAATTCATCTGCTTACTCTCAGCCGAATTCCAGGAGGTGCGCCGTTGTCGATGGCGTTCGTAACTGGGGTCAAAAAACCAAAAGATATCGGGTCCAATCCAGAAGCGGGGCATAAAAAACATACCGCCGCCTCGATTAGAACCCCCGTTACCGCCACCACCCGAATCACTATCGCTGCTGGAACTGATACTGATGACGATAATCGAAATGGCGAGAAAAATTAGGACAATTGAAAGTAAGAGGAGAAGTCCGAATGAAATCCGAATCAGGTAAAATAAGACACGCCAAATTTTTGACCACCATTCCTGCAATCGTAATCGGAGGAATTTGTTTCGTAGGTTTGTGCGAAAGTTCTTGGGGAACAGGTAAGCAATTTCACCTGACTCGGCGACTTGCAAATGTCCACCTGCATCGGAGGCTAGCGCTAGTAATCCTCGTTCGGCTAGATTGATATTCAATCCCGCCTTAGCCGCTACGTCACCCACGGTGACGCGATAGCCGAGCTGCTCGACGCTATTCATTATCTTGGGATCGGGAGCCATAGTTGTTATTGTAAAGTTTTCTGTAGTCTCTATCTCAAGTATAGAAGTCTGGCTCAGGCTTGAGATTTACAGAAAGCCGAACTCGGATACAAGAGGGTTTGAGGAACAGTAACGACACATCTGGCGAGATTCTGACGCTCCTTCCTCACTATAGCTTCGCTTCGCGCTTCGCTCAGAATGACATTCGATAACGCAACTTGGTATAAATGAATGAATTTCGCGATCGCACCCCAGTTACCCAAATGCGATCGCGCCCTAGATTAACTAGGGTCTGCTGAATAAGTTTGGTGGTGGAGGTAGGGAGCAGGGGAAGCAGGGGGAGCAGGGGGAGCCATGGTAAAAGCACGGGGGATGACAAAGGGTTGCTCGCCAGTATGGGTACTCGCCATCCCTTCAGCCGCGATCGCACTTGGCGCAACGGGAAGTTTCCCATTCGGCTGCATGGAGGGATGAGAAATACGCCCAACGTGCCACAGTTGTAGGAACATTGGTCTCCCTCGTTCATGCACAGCCTGAGTCACCAACTTCCAGCCTTCTACCTGTTCGGGTGAGTGGATTCCTGGGCTATACGCATATCCGTATCCCTGTTGGGAAACTTGAGTGGCTTCGGAAATAATTAATCCAGCAGAGGTACGCTGGGCATAAGCTGTTCGGCATTTAAACCTTAATATCAATGATGGCGCAATCCTTGTAGTGCGTTTAGCGAAGCCATGCCGCAGGCTTTGCATCTTGCTCGCTACTAATACCCAATTTAAATGCATGACAGCTTAGGGCGGGTTTTGTACAACATTTATCGGTTAGTTCCACAGGTTAATCCCTAAACCCACGCTAGGGGAGGGCGGGTTTTGTACAACATTTATCGGTTAATTCCACAGGTTAATCCCTAAACCCGCCCCTACTGTTCTCTAATTAACTCATGGCTTTATCCATAACCGCTTTAGTCTCCTCAGACATCTTGGCTTGGATTTGCTGGCGTAGGGTGTTGATTTCTTGGGTCAATGTCATCAAAATTCTCCAGTGATTTACTTTTATGGAACAAATGTTCCAAAATTGTTCAAAAAAAAGATCTGCATTAGTCGAGAACCGAGAGGGCTACCTGAGCAATACTCCGCAAAGCCTCCCGATCTGGGTTAACTTTAGAGGTAACCCGCAAGCCTTGTAAGGTACAAGTCAGGAAATTGGCTAAAGCGTTTAGATCATGCTTATCGCTGAGTTCTCCTTTTTCTTTTGCCCTGACTAACGCTTGATAAAACGCCCGTTCAATCCGTTTCAGATTGGTGGCGATACGAGTCGCGGTATCGGGATCATGGGGACAGAGTTCAACCGCTGTATTGGTGATCAAACAGCCTCGCCGTTGAACATCTGTAACCGCTCGATCAATCAGGGTATAGAAATGATCAATAATGGCTGACTTAGAGGCATCCGGGGCTTCGAGTCGGGCGATCGCATCCTTAACTACGGTTTGATCATAATGGGCGATCGCGGCTTGAAATAAAGCACGTTTATCACCAAAGGTGTCGTAGAGACTCCCTCGGTTAATGCCCATGTTTTTGACCAAAACTTGGATGGAAGTTCCTTCGTAACCATAGCACCAAAAGGTTTCCATGGCTTTCTCTAAAGCTTCCTTCCGGTCAAACTCTTTGTGTCGAGCCATCACTCTCGTATTTGCTTCTAGGAAGACTCTATCGTTTCTGGAACAAATAGTCAAGTATTTTTTTAAAGATATAGGGAATAGGAGATTTAGAGTCCTAATTCATCAGACATTTCGTTTATTTTCAGGGAATTCTCAGCCTATCCGTTTAGGATAATCATAACGATGCACCTGGGATGATGCATGATTGATCAGATAGGTCAACAGAGGAGAGACAACTGAATGAAACGCCAATTCCATCCCCGAAACCTGAGAAAGCTATACAAGCTAACCCTATTCACGCTGCTGGCGGTTAGTACAACATTACTAATTGCCGCCAATCCCGCCTTGGCGCAGGAATCAGCCACGGGTTCAGGATTCAATCCCCAAGACTGGTTACGCAACGCTTTGCAGTGGATTCAAAACCTCGGTCCAGTTGGTGCGATCGCGTTTATCGTACTTTATATTATTGCCACCGTAGCATTCCTGCCCGGTTCCATCCTCACCCTAGGCGCTGGCGTTGTCTTTGACGTTGTTTTGGGTTCTATCTATGTGTTTATTGGCGCCACCTTGGGAGCAACCGCCGCCTTCCTGGTAGGGCGGTATTTGGCGAGGGGTTGGGTAGCCAATAAAATTGCTGGAAACGAAAAATTTAAAGCGATTGACGATGCAGTGGGTGGGGAAGGATTTAAAATCGTGCTATTAACCCGACTGTCGCCTGTGTTTCCCTTTAATTTATTAAACTACGCTTATGGATTAACCGGGGTTTCGTTGAAAGACTACTTTTTCGGTTCTGTGGGTATGATTCCCGGAACGATTATGTACGTTTATATTGGTTCTTTAGCGGGTAGTCTGGCGATGGTGGGGACAGAAGCACAACCGACTAATCCGGCGGTGCAATGGACAATTCGGATTATTGGATTTATCGCTACCGTTGCTGTTACTGTATATGTTACCAAAGTTGCTAAAAAAGCCTTAGATGAAAAAGTATCGGATGATGTGGTTCTCGATGAAAGCGTTTCTGATTAGTTTTGAATGTTCTAGACGTGGTATTTGAGTCTGTAGGGGCGGGTTTTACAACTATCTTTTTTTGTCACCCAGATGTAACTAAACCCGCCCCGACCAAATTTTGAGTGTGTAGGCGTAGGTTTCACAACTATCTTTCTTGACCTCACCCAGATGTAACTAAACCCGCCCCGATCAAAGTGAGAGACTAAAAAAAAATACCGTTTCCCCAATCCCCAATCACTATTAAGGAGTAACAAATGACATCAACATCTGAGAGAGTAATTGTCCCACCCATGGATGACTATAACCAGCAATTGGTTTCCCATGTTCATCCACCGGATTGGGTTAATCCCAAACCCGCTGATCGGTATGATCTGGTGGTAATTGGTGCAGGAACCGCAGGATTAGTCACCGCCGCCGGTGCTGCTGGGATGGATATTGGCTTAAAAGTTGCCTTAGTCGAACGCCATCTGATGGGTGGGGATTGTTTAAATGTTGGATGTGTCCCCTCTAAATGTATTATTCGCTCATCTCGTGTTGTCGCTCAAATGAAAGAGGCGGGAGATTTTGGAATTCGTCCTCCTGAACAGATTGATATTGATTTTCCCGCCGTCATGGAACGGATGCGGAAGCTACGGGCTGGAATTAGTCATCATGATTCAGCCCAACGCTTTAAACAAACCTATAATATTGATATTTTCTTAGGAGAAGGGTCGTTTCAAGATTCTAATACTATTGCCGTAGGCGATAAAATTTTGCGGTTTAAAAAAGCGGTAATTACAACAGGCGCTAGAGCAGTACGCCCATCTATTGAGGGTATAGAAGAGGCAGGATTTCTGACCAATGAAACTGTCTTTTCCTTAACCGAACGCCCCAAACGGCTGGCAGTCATTGGCGGGGGACCGATTGGCTGTGAATTGGCACAAGCCTTCCGTCGTTTAGGCTGTGAGGTAATTCTTTTCCATCGCCATTCTCACCTTTTAAATAAAGAAGATACTGACGCCGCCGAAATTGTGCAGCATAAGTTTGAACAAGAAGGTATTCGCTTAGTCTTGGATTGCAAAATGAAACGAGCAGTCAAGATGGATGAAGGTAAGTTACTGCACTATACCTGTAATGGTCAGGATGAGTCGATCATTGTTGATGAAATTTTAGTGGGTGCAGGGCGTGCGCCGAATATAGAAGGGTTGAATTTAGACGCTGTTGGCGTGGAGTACCACCGCAAAGGGATAAAGGTTAATGATTATCTACAAACAACGAATCGGAATATTTATGCGGCGGGTGATATTTGTATGAAATGGAAATTCACCCATGCAGCGGATGCAGCAGCACGAATTGTAATTAAAAATACGTTGTTTTCTCCCTTCGGCTTAGGGCGGTCTAAACTCAGTGATTTAGTCATGCCTTGGGTAACCTATACTGACCCAGAAATTGCTCATGTCGGCATGTATGAAGATGAAGCTCAGGAAAAGGGAATGAAGGTGAGTACAATTAAGATACCATTTAATACGGTAGATCGTGCGATCGCGGATGGGGAAGAGGACGGATTTGTGAAAATCCACCATCAGAAAGGTTCGGATAAAATTCTGGGCGCGACAATCGTGGCGCGTCATGCGGGGGAGATGATTAGTGAAGTGACAACGGCGATTGTGGGAAACGTGGGGTTGAGTAAGCTGAGTAGTGCGATTCATCCTTATCCAACGCAAGCCGAAGGGATTAAGAAAGCGGCTGATGCGTATCGGCGCACACTGTTGACACCCAATACAAAGCGCTTTTTAGGATTACTGACTAAGTTATCATAGCAAGCTTGTAGTAAGCGCTTTAGCGCTGATGGCACTAAAGTGCCGACTACGAACGGTAAAGATTAACATTTTCTAAAGAATTACACAGATGGGCGTGTAGGGGCTGGTTTTGCACAAACGTTATCATCAAAGCGAAAAGAAAGTTCCATTACCCGCCCCTACAAACCAGGTTTCCTCAAACGCAGCGAAGAGTCAAAATCTTCAATTTTCAACCATAATCACCAACTTACCCACCACATGACCTTGTTCACTTTCCTGATGCGCCTTACCAACAGCAGACAAGGGATAGGTTTGTGCAATAACTGGGCGAACTTTCTGAACTTCAATCAGTTCTTTGAGAGACTTTAAATCCAAACCATTGGATTTGACAACCACAACTTTAGCTTTTTTCCCCGGAAGAACCGCCGTGACAAAAGTCTCCAGAAAGTTAACCGGATAGGGCTGAGTCGTAATATAAACGCCGTTGGGTTGCAAACAGTCTTGACAACCCCAGAAGGATTGATTTCCAACCACATCGAAAATAATATCGTACTTAGCAGTATCCTTAGTAAAATCCTGCTGAGTATAGTCAATCACTCGGTCAGCACCCAATTGTTTCACGAACTCACTATTTTTACCACTACAAACCCCTGTCACCTGAGTTGCAAACGCCTTGGCAATTTGTACCGCTAAGCTACCCACACCACCCGACGCGCCGTTAATCAGCACGTTGTACCCCGTTTTGATTTTTCCCTCATCTCGCAAGGCTTGCAGCGCTGTGAGTCCGGCTAAGGGAACAGCCGCCGCTTCTTTGTGAGAGAGTTTTTCTGGTTTAGGACAAGCGGCTGGTTCTGACACAACCGCATACTCCGTATAAGCACCACCCGTGAGATTATCAAGACAGGCATAGATTTGGTCACCGGGTTGAAAACGAGTCACAGCCGTTCCCACCTCGACAACTTCCCCAGAAATATCAAATCCCAAAATTATGGGAAAGTTATAGCCCGTTAAGAGTTGCAGCATTCCCTGTCTGATTTTCCAGTCAATGGGATTAACGCTGGTAGCATGGACTTTGACCAATATCTCATTAGTTTTGATGGATGGAGTTGGCAAGTCTATAAGGTGTAAGACATCCGTTCCACCATACTGATTAATTGCAACTGATTTCATCAACTATTCTTTCTCCATAGAGATTATTACCAATTCTTCTAAAATGTAACAATACTCTCTAGAACAATATCTCAGTCTTGAGGAAGACTCTGAACGTGAGTTAATTACCCATAGTATAGTTGTCAGATGCTTTCGTGAACAGGATTGATTAGTGATGAGTAATAATACTCAACTCCCCATCCCCTCCCATTTCAACTCCAATCAGGTTGGAGACGTCTGGCGTGTTCCCTATCAAGAGCGGGTCAACCAAGCCGAAGCTTGGGCAAAACAGCATCATCTCCAGCCAGCCCATGAAGATGAAACCCGGATTGGTTTATTGCTAATCGATGTTCAGAATACCTTTTGTATTCCAGACTTTGAATTATTTGTCGGTGGTCAATCGGGTACGGGAGCGGTTGATGATAATGTGCGATTGTGTGAATTTATCTACCGCAATTTAGGAGTGATCACCGAAATTGCAGCAACGATGGATACCCATACCGCGATGCAAATTTTTCATCCTATATTTTGGATTAACGATGCTGGAGAACATCCACCTGCGATGACGAATATCTCCATGGAGGATGTAGAAAAAGGCGTGTGGAAAATCAATCCAGCCGTTGTACCTCGGATTCGCCAGGGTGATGAGAAATGGTTACAAGATTATGCGCTGCATTATGCCAAGACGCTCAATTGTGATAGCAAATATCCATTAATTATTTGGCCCTACCATGCCATGCTGGGGGGAATTAGTCACGCTTTGGTGTCTGCGGTGGAAGAGGCTTGTTTATTCCATAATGTTGCTCGCCAAAGTCAGACCCATTTTGAAATGAAAGGTAGTAATCCGCTGACTGAAAATTACTCGGTTCTCCAGGCGGAAGTTCTTTTTGACCAGAATGACGAACCTATTGCCCAAAAGAACACGGCGTTTCTGGAAAAATTGTTAGAGTTTGACCGATTAATTATTGCAGGTCAAGCCAAGAGCCATTGTGTGGCTTGGACAGTGGATAATTTGCTGGGTGAAATTCAAGCCAGAGATGCCAAGTTAGCCGAGAAAGTTTATTTACTGGACGATTGTACGTCTCCAGTTGTGGTTCCTGGAGGTGCGGATTTTACGGAACAAGCTGATGCGGCGTTTCAACGGTTTGCTGATGCGGGAATGCATCGGGTCAAATCCACTGAACTTATTAATTGAATGTTAGACAAAAAATACCAAAAAATTGTAATAAATTAGGGTTGGGATCAGGGCGGGTTTTGTTTTTGATTTTGAGGTGGGGAGGGCGGGTTTCGTTGTTCATTTATCGGTGACTATCTAATTGAGTCCCTAAACCCGCCCCTACAAATTGTCCCTAAACTCGCCCCTACATCTTTGCCGTGCGATCGCACTAAAAATAGGCTAGGTCTTTATATCGGGTTTCAGATTAATATAAAACGCTGATATTGGGGCATAACATCCAGAGTAGGGGTGGGTTTAGGAACAAAATTAATAAAGAAACCAATAACTGTTCTGCAAAACCCACCCTGCCCCACCATTTAACCCAACCGTTTCCTTAAATTACCAATTTATACCACATCTTTGACGTGCGATCGCGCTAAAAATCGGCTGGTTTTTTCTATCGGGTTTAAGGTTAATTTTAAATGCCAAACAGCTTAGGCATTACGGCAAATCCGACGCCGAGGAACCCTCATAATCATTAGCCAAGCAGTGATACAGTTGATAATTATAACCATCTACCCATACCTTATTCTGAGAAAAATCTTCAGGATAACAGTTAGGTAAATCGGCTACTGTCGCTTTAAAATTGACCAGCCATATATCTAGAGGGCGTGGTTGTTGAGCTAGTGTTTGTTCAAGAGTGGTTGAGGCGGGGCAGGTTGACGCTTGACAACGATATTTGTCTTGATGAGCCAGGAGAAATTGGGGATTTGTGATAGCAGATGAGTCATGATTCTTTAACTCCCAAGCAATTCCCATCATTTCCCCCGTTTGCACTAAGGTATTATGGGTAGTCGCGATGAGAACGGGTGAAGAGGATGCTTGTTCAATAATTGGCACTAAAAGGTCGGGACGATAATATTTTTGATAGCCTAAGTTATTGACTACTGTAATCCCACTCAATAGTCCCATTACTCCCACCATCACGACGACAAGTTGACTCCGGTTTCGCCAAAGGGAAAAGTTGTGTAATTTGTGAGACGTTTTCCCGATAACAGCTAAGGCGGCGGCGATTAATAGGATGACAGCCGGAAAATAAACAAAGTGATAGCGTGCGCCTCTGGTCAAGTCTTTGCCTAGAATATACGTTATAGCAAAAAATAGCGCGATCGCACTTAAGACAAACCCCGCTAAAACCCCAGTATCCCAGCGCGTTTGTGCCTGTCGCACCAAGGTTTTACCCCCCCGATAAACAAAGGGAATAACCCAGACAAAGAACCCAATCATCACCGCCCCAGACACCAGCACAACCCCTAATGATGAGGATTCCACAGGTAACAGCGACACCATCGTAATCCAAGCCGCCAACGTCTGAAAAATCGGATTAATCCAACTCAACAGACTTTCCCGGTTCAGCATCATCCAATCCGCCATCTGGGATTCATACCCTCCCTGTAACACGGGTATCCACACCAAACCACCAATTCCTGTTCCCATCGCCGCCGCCAAAATCCGCCACCAATTCAACGATTTTGGGGCTGAATTCTTTTCTGGGTACAACTCCACGGGCGTTTCCCTACCGTTTATCCCTGGTTTCCACCCAACACGATAATGCCACAACCCCAATCCCATCAGGGCAATTCCTTCAGCAAAAAGGGTCAAACTAAAAAAATAGTGGGTGGCGATACCCAAACTATTCACTAGAACCCAAACTAATACCACCTTAATCGGTAAAGCTGTGCGGCGTTTGAGATGCTGTACCGCCACAACAAAGCAACTCAGGGAAGCGATAACCCACAGAATACCTAACGTATAATGACGTGCTTCCTGTGCCAAATAAATCCCAAACGGCGACACCGCCATCATCGCAGCAGCAAATTGTGCCACAACCTGCGAACGAAACGCCAGCCAGCCTAATCCATACATGGCTGGGATAGAGAGAACCCCAAAAAAAGCGGGGAGCGATCGCGCCGCCCAAAGTGAGATATACTCTCCTGAAGTGGGAAATAACTGCATCCACTTATGCGCCAGCATAAAATAAAGTGGCGGATGGTGATCCTCGGTTAACAGCTTCTGCCAGACTAAACCCACGCCAGCTTCTGGGTTTGGTTGTAGAGGATGCAACAATGTTTCTAGGGAAATAGCTTGGTCAAGGGGTACAGTCTGAAAACTATTACCCAAGCTAAACACCAGCGTCGCAAACTCATCCGTCCAAGGGGACTTCAGGGTAATATTGGTGAAGCGCAACGCCGCACCAATGACAATCCATACCAGTAGCAGGAGTAGATTAAAGTTTTTCCGGGATTGCAAAATATTCAACGGGAACAGAGGAGTAATGTTTGTAGTTGCGCTGTCTTCGCCATCAAAGCTAGCATCACCTACAACAAACCTTTAAGTCAACGCCACGCTCATTAGGATAGGTTTACAGCTCTTTGCGCTGTAATAAAGTACAGTAGATCAAAGCGTTATCGGTGAGCCAGGGCGGGTTTTGTTGTTGCGTGATCGGTAAATAAGCTAACTTTAGTTCCTAAACCCGCCCCTACAGAGTTCCTAAACCACCTCTACATGTTTCTAAATCAATGCAACAAGATTCCCTGCCAAGCCTTTTGTAACCGTTCCCTTGCTGCACATTCGATCAAATCTCCATGAGCCAAAATTATAGCAGTAGACACATCGATTAGGACTTTCGGCACCATTGTAGAGACGCGCCATGGCGCGTCTCTACATAAATGATGTGTCCTAACCGCTATGGCGGTTGCTATACCTGCTCAAAATTCCAAATTTGATTAGGGATATATTCGTTGAAATATTGCATCATGTAATGAATGACCCAGGCTGATGAATGAGCTAAACGCAGACCTGAATCCTTACCCTTATTTGATAAATTAGAATTACGCCCGGAAACCGTAGGGGCGCATAGCGTGCGCCCACTTCAATGGTAAAATCTGTTCCTCCATTTTAGCTGTTTCATTCCCCTACCAAATAACAAATGTGCCATGACACGTCTCTAAATCTAGATTAATGCTCTAGGCGACATTTTTGATCATCTTGACAATCTAAACCCTGTTGACGTTGGGCAACTAAGGTGGCTAGACTGGGGCGTCCTGTCAGTTTGAGGCGTAAGTTTGCCCAGATAGTATAAATTTGATTGGCTAAACTATTGAGGATGGGTAGGCGAGTCGGGGCATATATCCAACCCATTCCTAGAATCTCGTAGACAGTACGAAATACTTCAATATCTTTGATAATTTTACCATCTGGTAATATTGCATGAATGCGTCCCATTGCCGTTTCATAATCAATCCCGCTATTGTCTTCAGGATTATAGGATTCATCGGCAATATCGACAAATTCCACTAATCCTCGACCCGCATCCCGTTCTTGGAGAAAGTTAACTTCTCGTAGACACAAGGGACACTCACCATCATAGAGTAGCTTGATTTGCCAGGATGGGGCTTGTGGATTGGATCGGGTTAGGGTTTCAGCGCTAGACATCAATATTTTTCTTCGTTTGTCAACGGTTTTATAGCTATATTAACAAATCTTAATAAATAGAGATTGCCCTGTCAACTTATCTCTATGATTGAATCCAGGGTCATCTGGTGATCATCACCTGAAGCGGATAACCTGCGATCGCGCTGTTCTGCTCGGCTTGATACATTATTCGTCAAATTTGTCAAGATAGTCATAACATGGATTTTGTGCCAGAGAGGTTGGCATAGTACCAGTTGTCAACTGTGTGACGTTTGCCTAACGAGGGCATAGAAATATAAGGAGTCAATCAATGACAACGAGTCTAGATGCTAGCCGTTTGACAATGAACGATGTTTATCGGATTTGGAAATTTGAAGAACAGTTAAATGATTCAATTCTTTCCTATCTCTCCCTGGAACCTCTAACCCAACTTGAACATGATGAAGTCTTAAAGATTCGGCAGGTTTTCCGTAGTTACTACGATGCGGGAAAAGTGACTGAAGGACAAGTCAGATTATTCCCCATCGCTCAATTACTCTGGTTTGCTGGCTTCTATCACACAGATATAAACATCACGCTAGAAGAAAACATTGCTGAGATTGATATTGAAGATGAAGACACGATTATCAAAGGGAGAATGGATATTCTGGCAGTCAATCGGGTACACCAAAGAAGCAGTGACACAAGGTTTGTCATTTTGTTGATTGAAACCAAAAATAGTACAGTTAACGCTTTAGAAGGGTTACCACAACTGCTGACTTACGCCTATCAACGCCTAGAGTCTCAAGCGGGAATTTGGGGACTGACGACGAATGGACTTGATTATCAGTTTATCTATATCCAGCCAGGAAACCCACCTACCTATCAACTTTTTCCAGAACTTAGCCTAATTCGCCCAGAACAGTCAATCCAGTTGTTACAAGTTATCAAAACTATCTGTAGGTTACACTATTCACCCTGAAGTATTGACCGTATTGGGATCAACTGATGTCCTAACCTATCCCCATAGTGCTATAAAAAGGGGTGAATCCATTACCCCTCTTTACGACGGCTCAAGTCGATATTGCTCAGCTTCCTGTTTTGGCGCTAAAACTAAAGGCGTACCCGATAAGCTGCGCTGGTTTGCCTATGGCTTTTATCCGTTTCCAATGATCAATTCCCATTGTCAGATTTAGCCTACTGTCTCATCGTCAGTCGCATTGAATCGTCAACGAATTTATACAATCCTTGACTAAGTTCATCAGCTTTCTGCTCAAGATTGGAGAAGATTTCATTCATGGTGTAAGCATAGGGTTGTACTAGATACTTTGAGTTTGCTGGAATACGGTCGAGGACTTCATCTATGAGTAATTTGGTCATATCCGCTACCAGATCCCAATCTACATCTACGCTAGGAAAAACCATAACACATAAAGGCACGAGTTCTTGTTCCACGGCTGCCATACTTTCCTCTAGCACACATAACCATAAATAGCTTTGGAACATATTTAGATCTCTGGTTGTCGAGGCTGTTACACCTGAGTCAATTAGTCCACCTCGACGGCTTTGATGATGAGGGAATAATTCGATGCATTGATTGTAAACTTTGTTGGCAATTTCGTGACTGAGCGGTAGCATCTGTTCGACAATGGCTAAGATAGGTGAACTTGGCTCATGCTGGGCAGCCGCTGAACACACCCGTCTCCAGGGAATACAAGCTTGCTCTTCGATAAACTTCAGATAGGGGCTGACTAACACTTGCTCGGCAAGGGTGAGTTTGTTGAGGATTAATGCGGCACTGAAGTGAAACTGGGTATTGATAAAGCCAATTGTGCGCGGGTCTTTTGAGACTAGATGTTGCTGTTGAAGTTCCAATAATGAGGGTTCAAGTTCTGTGTAGAGCTGTTCAATGGCAGGTAATTCTAAGGCTTGTTTCGCCCAATTTGCAAAGACTTTGCTTGATAAATCAATTACTTTTTTGGAGTTATTTTGAGTCAGTGTCAATCGCATTGCAGCTAGGGATGAGGTAGATGGCGATTGCTGCAAGTAAACATCCATTGCCTTGGAATAAGCCTTTGCTCCAAACTGAGCCAATCGCCGAGCTTCAGCTAAATTCACAACATTAGGGACATAAGAGAAAAGAGCATTGGTTTTCATCCCAGCGCGTTCACAGTGGATCTGGACTAAGCGCCGTATTTCGGCAACGGTTTGAATTCGCCCTTCTCTAGAAGATGCTGCGATTAAATCAGTGGGAGTCAACCCCCCTTCTATTGAGGATAGAGTTGACAAGTCTGGCATGTAACGCTGCGCCCATAGCTTGACGAGGCGTTCGACTGAACTTTTTTTGACCAGTTGGGTAGTTTTCAGCATAATTCAGGAGTCGGGTTATCAGAGCAATGGTTGTGGGTAAGCTGTCCTAATTTCAACTTCGCCGCATTTCAGATTGTTTTTTTATATCCACATCATAACTTCAGCGCAAAAAAGTTATGTAAAGCCTATTTAAATATTTCTGTGTGTTTTTTTTAATTCCGGTTAAATCTGTGACGGATGAAAAAACTGCCTGACTTAACGTGACGATTAGCGCGGATGGTATTGCCATGATGGGTAGTGGCTAGGGTATATATTATACCAAATCCGATGAAGTGACACTTCCTTTATCTCTTAGGTAGTAGACTTGTAGAGACGTTCCGGCGGAACGTCTCTGCTAACTCATGCTGACGACTGCACAAACTTGGGTGATAAGGGGAAAGATTCCCCAAATGAAAACGTAAGCGGAGACGAGAGCAATTGTTGCTTTATCGGTAACTCAATTACAAACTCTGTCCCTTGACCCGGTTGGGAAATACAGGTTAATTGACCCCCATGTTTATCCACCACAATTGATTGAGAAATCGATAACCCTAAACCTGTCCCTGTGCCAATGGATTTGGTAGTAAAGAACGGATCAAAGATTTGTTTTTGAATCGCTTCGGGGATACCTGGACCATTATCCTTGATCCGAATAATTACCCGTTCAATCGGTTGCGAGTTCTGGGGTTCCTTGTCTGGTGACTCCTCCAATGGGACAACGGGTAATTGAGAACTCACTGCCGTAGATATCGTAATCCTGCGGGGTTCCGGGTGGGTGTCTAAGGCATCAATGGCATTCCCCAGGATATTCAAAAACACCTGATTAAGCTGACTGGCGTAGCATTCTACCAATGGCAAGTTGCCATAATGTTTGTCAACCTGAATTTCTGGACGATTCAGTGTTGATTTGAGTCGATGCTGTAAAACGAGTAAGGTGCTTTCCATCCCGTCATGGATATCCACCGGCTTAATTTCCGCCTCATCTAAACGGGAGAAATTCCGCAGGGATAAGACAATTTGACGGATGCGATTGGCACCCTCTTCCATGGAGTTCAAGAGTTTGGGAAAATCTGCCCTCACAAAGTCTAAATCAACAGCCTCAATCTCGGCTTGAATTTCGGCAACGGGTTCGGGATAATGCTTAGCATAGAGTTGCAACAACTGCAACAATTCCATCCCATATTGACGAGTATAGGTAATATTCCCGGCAATGAAACCAATCGGGTTATTGATTTCGTGGGCAATACCCGCCACCATCTGACCCAAGCTAACCATTTTTTCCTGTTGAATCAGTTGGGTTTGCGTCTTTTTGAGTTGATCTAAGGTGTGCTGGAGATCCTGGTTTTTGACTCTCAACTCCTGTTCCGATTTCTGCAAGGCTTCCTCGGCTTGTTTGCGATCGCTAATATCCCGGATAATTGTGGAAAACACCTCCACCTCTCCGGTTGCGCCGGGATGCGCCATCACCACCTGAGATACAGGAATTTCCCAACCCTGTTGGTGCACGAGTGAGGTTTCACCCTGCCATACTTTGTCTTGGATCACGGTGGGTAAGGCTTCGGCGAACAACCGTTGGTTCACTGACTCAGGATGGAAATCCCACATCCGCAGATGGCTGATCTGCTGATCTGGCTCAAGTCCCACTAATTGCCGCCCCGCCTTATTAATATAGAGGAGCGTCCCATCCGGTTCACACATACTGACAAAATCGGTGGTACTTTCCAAAATCGCCGTCAATCGCGCCGTTTTTTGTTCCGCTTGCTTGCGCTGAGTAATGTTGGTACTGGTACTCACCACCCGATAGATCTGTCCGTGTTGATCGCGCAGGGGGGTTAATGTGGTAATCCACCACCGTTCTTGTCCCTGTACACTAAAACATTCTTCATAGGATAGGGATGTTCCCGTCTGGACACAGGTTGTGTAATGTTCAGTTATCGTGATTGCCCGATCCGGCGGTAAGATCGCACCGAGGGATTGATTCCGTAACTGTTCGGCGGGGATACCGATTAACTGTTCGTAAGCGGGATTCACATCCACATAACGGAATTCCCAGGATGGATCAGGTTCACTCTGGTGTTGATGAACATCGACGACACTAATCGAGTTTTCCACACCATTGAGGATGCTGCTTAAAAATTGTTCTCTCTCCTGTAAGGCTTCCTCGGCTTGTTTGCGATCGCTAATGTCGGTGATCATTCTGAGTACGCCGACAAACCCCCCTTGATCATTAAATAGTGGCGTCGCCGAAATAATCGCCCATAGATTTGATCCATCTTGGCGGCGAAACTTGAAATCGTAGCGTTCCTGGATTCCTTGACGGCGACGATCTAAGTAGGTTTGGATCAGCGCTTGGGATTCGCTGTCAATAAAATCAAACAGCGATCGCCCCTGCATTTGTGTGATCGTATACCCTAGCATTTGCGTCATGCGACTATTGGCGAAGGTGATTTGGTTATTCTCATCAAACACCCAAACCCCTTCGGATGCGGTTTCCACGATACAGCGATAATGACGTTCCGATTCTCGCAGGGCGGCTTCGGCTTGCTTGCGTTCTGTGATATCTTCAAAAATCCCTAGTAGATACTGGGGTGTACCCGTTTCATCCAGCAAGGGGACTTTTTTGGCATTAACGATGCGTTCACCGCGATGGGGCGTGTTCAAGGGGGCTTCAGGAATATCGACTAATGTACTCCCCATGAGAATTTGTCGATCCTTCGCCCGTAAGAGTCGGGCTTGTTGGTAGGGTAAAAAATCATAGTCACTCTTACCCAGAACTTGGGCTTTTGAGTAACCCAAGAGTTCTTCGCTGGTTTTGTTCCAGTACATCACCTGTAATTCTTTGGCATCTTTAATAAAGACACCCACCGGGAGATTCTCGATCACGGAGTTGAGGAAGGCTTGCGTCTCTCGCAGTTGAAGTTCTGTTTGTTTGCGATCGCTAATATCTAGGATCACGCCATCCAGCCATTGGACGACACCATTCTCATCCCGCGTCCCTTGACCTTTATCATAGACCCAAGCGATTTTGCCATCTGCGCGGACAATCCGGTACTCCAGCACGTAGGAGTGCTGGTTGTCAATACTTTGTCCCACGCTTTCTTTCACACGACGGCGATCGTGAGGGTGGATAATACTGTCAAAGGAACGGATGCGATCGCTAATAAACTCTGACGCCTCATAGCCAGAAATATCCTGAATCGCTGAACTCAGAAACGTCATCGTTCCAACCGAGTCCCAGGTACAACGATAGACAGCGCCCGGAATATTGGCAACTAACGCCTGAAATTGGGCTTCGCTGTGTTGTTGCGATTCCGGTGTCTGTTGGTCTTTGGTGGAGTTGGGGGTAGATTCAAGGGAATTGGGTAAAATAGCCATGATTTTCTCCACACTCAGAGGCGTGGCTCAACTATTGCGAGGGTTTTGCGGGAGTGAACGGTTGAATGCTTAAATTTTTATTAAATTTTTTCGCCTTTGACATAAATAATGTTAATAGATGTTACCGTTTGCCATTATGCACATTCATGTAACTAATTGTAAAGTCCTTAGCTCAAATCGCCTGTCATCTACCACACATGCCCAGTTTCCTCAGTGGTAGGTGTTGTCAGTGCAAGCAATGGTCAATGGATAGATTCTGACTTGAGGAGAGGTTGACCATTGGTAACCAACCAACTCACTCATGATAAGGCAAGTTCTTAAATCGAGCTACATCTACTGATTTTTCTCTGATGAAAGCGATCGCACTATATACCGTAGGGTGGGCATTGCCCACCTGCTTTAAGTCCGTGGTACTCGTGTTAAATCGGTAGGCACAATCAAAGTTAACGGCGGGGATCTTCATGCGTCATCCTCCCTACCCATTCCTAATTTCAATGCGTGACGGCTTAAAGTTTTCTCAATCTCAACGGTCAACTTTAATCGTGTCCGACTCCTTAAGAGTAATGATCAAACCCGGCTGATCAAGTCGCTCTTGTTACGTTAATTCTCGCCACCTACTTGATCTGACTTTCCAATCACTAATATCCAAAATTTCATCGAAAATTTGTTAAAATTGATACCAAATACCAGAGAATATAAACAAAAGGTAAGTTCCTTAGCTTATTGGAGTATATATTTCAGTTAATTAGACTACAAAATAAGCTCATTTTTACAGAAAAATTTCCCCTATCTAGAGATAGACAACTTGCCACGCTCCAACTGTTTTATGGGTGAATCAGCCAACAACTTAACGAAACCAATAGCGCTATACTTCCTACAAATCATCTGTAATTAGACAGTTCAGGAGTGGCAAGCTGCCAATGTAATGGGATCGCTATTTTGTCACTGTTTAGTAACCTACAAGTAAGCTTTGCATAAAACTGATGCAAGTTTTAAATCGCTGAATATGACGCTTCATCGCCAAAATCAATCAGTCGAGATCAAAATAGGTCAAATCCTCCTCTCAGACATTAAAATTGGGCATTTTTTAGCAAAAACAGCACTTTAGAGCCAGGATTGGGACTCACCTGGCTTACAGTAAGCCAAGTTTTACTTTGATATAGTTTGACAGCGTTCGCTTGTCTTTATCTGCTTCCTGTTTAAGCTGCTGCTTTTGCTCAACAGTAACTTTGATCGTAATTGTGGTTCGTTTCATTTACGTCTAGTCACCTCAGATTCTCTATAGTAATACTTTAGTATAAAAAAGTATTAAAAAGTGTTACCTACTAAAGGAAATCTTAAGAAATCGACAATTGCTCAGGTTGAACAAATATCCTGAAGGGAACAAGCAAAAATTTGATCATAAAGATTCTTGATAAGCATAAAGAAAATGCCATGAATCCATCAGTGATTTGAGGCAAGACTCTATAGCTAGTCATCGGTGGCAGTTGTCTATTGTCGGATCGACCGTTACTCAATCCCTATCAAATTAATAAGCAATCTCAAGGTTCCTCTGGAGTCCAGAATTTTACCGTTTAAAGATTAAAGCTTACAGTAGTTTCCTAGCATTATGGCTTACAAACTCTCACAAAGTTGTACTGGGTGTGATATCTGTCGTACTCAATGTCCAACGGGTGCAATCAAAGTCAAGGATAACCAGACGTGGATTGATCCGAATCTGTGTAACAACTGTGAAGGGTATTATCCTGAACCTCAATGTGTGATTCACTGTCCTATCAGTTCTCCCGTTCCTGCCCATGGGAAAAAGGGACGATACAAGCTGAATGAAAGACCTCCTACCAGTCCCGACTTATTTGCCGATGACAAAACCAATCCCTTTGCCTCCTCCATCGTTATCTGGGAAGCGTGCAACCTATTAGCACAGCGACTTTCTCTCCCTTGGCACACTGATGCGTCTGGAAAATTCTGTTATCAGCGACAGGTGCGTCAAGGTCAAGGTGAAGTGGACTTCTGGCTAACTGATACATTTGATACAGACTCAACGGATACGTTATCGGCTGACGAAGCCCAGGCGACGCTTGAGGCGATGGATATCAAAGCCACCTGTCTCCATTTAATATATGCCGCATACGCGACAGCCTTAGAGAAACCGTGGCAGGAAGAGTTTACTCTCAACGATGTGCAAATTGAGAACTATTTAGGATTAGAGAAACGCACAGATTTGAGTAAAGCGGCTAAATTGAGTCTAATCAAACAGCTTGCCCAGCAGCCCTGCCAAATTAGCATCGGCGCTCATTGGTCAAAGCAAGGTAAAGTCCCAGAATTTAGCCTTCCCCAAAGCCGTTTGTGGCATCTGCAGCCAATTGAACATCATTTTCAAGAAGACGAACAAGGGTATAAACATTTGGTTGGTTTAACCTTTCGGATTAGGGCAGGCATTTGGGCAAAATACTTCTTAAATAGGCAAGGCTGTCAAAACCGAACTGCCTTTTATCAGTATGGTAATTTGCCTCAAACTTTACTCAGCGCCGTGATGAGTAACTGGCAACATCATGAAGGGGCGACACGGATGATGCTGTGGCTGCTGTTTAAAACCAGAATCGGCAAACGACAACGGATTACCGTACCCACATTAATGCGGGTGGCGTATGGAGAGGACAAACTCCTGCGGGCGTCTTCCCAGCGAGATGAACGAAAACGTCTGGTGCGGACATTTGAAACCGATTTAGAAGTTCTCAGTCATTATGGACTCAAACCTGTGTTTGATCCGGTGACGTACTTACCGGAGATTCAACCCATGTGGGCGAAATTAGGAGAACTTCCCGACGATGCGGATGCGGCGTTAGAATTTTGGATTCAAGATGGAAATAGTAATAGGCGGTTAACGGATGCAGCGCCCCGTGGTAAATGGAACCTGTTAATGAAAGCCCGGATTTTATGGTTTGAACTGAAAGCAGAATGGGAACATGCGCTGACTACCGTTGAGCCGAACAAGGTACGATTGACCAAACGCAAAACTAAATCCCAGTCATCTATACTTTCTGGCGCAGATGTTATCGCGGCGAGACAACGCAACAAACTCAGTCAACGCGACTTGGCGCAATTGACGGGTAAAAGCCAAAGCTGGATTCGAGATATCGAGAAAGAACGGTTTCGGATAAAATTAGAAGACCAACGGCTGTTGCAAGAAGTGCTGGGTTTGGCTGAATTGAATTCTGGATAATAGTTCAGGAATAGAACAGATGTAGAGACGTTGCATGCAACGTCTCTACAATGATGGGTTCTTATCTATAGTGGTAGGGTGGGCATTGCCCACCCTACATATAGGATTTGGCGATGCTTGACATTAAGGTTTAAATGCCGAACAGCTTAATTATCAAGTAGGAATTGAACGAAAGTTGAGCGCAGTCCCTATCTAGAATCTTTGATTAAGTTCGTAGGGTGCGTTAGCGAAGCGTAACGCACCATTTCTCTATCAAGTAGTAATTGACTCCACGCGATCGCGTCCAATTCTTCCCCGATTTCTGGTATCATTATCCCATCCCTATCATTGTCTTTAATTAGGTTCGTAGTCAGGGCTTTAGCCCTCTCCAGCTATGCGTTAAAGCACGCTTTGTTCTTACTACAAACAAAGCCCTATTTTAGGGTAACGCACCATTGCTATAACTGACCAGCTAGCGAAATCAAAGGTCAAGTCAGGGCGGGTTTAGTCACATCTGGGTGCAACCGAAAAGACAATAGTGAAACCCGCCCCTACATACGCGCCAGGTTCTTCTACTCAGAACGCCTATCAATCAACACTTCACCCCCATCGCGGTTTAACTTCAATTGAATCACCCCCTGGAAATCAGAATTAATTACCCAATAACTAACCGTTCCCAGTACCATAGGAGTCAGCAGAACCTGCAAAGCAATAATAATTTTAGCCGCACTCAAGTTCCTTTGTTTGGTCATTTGGATTAACCTTTGAACTCAACTGCTTCCTACTATCGCCGTTGCAGTTAAGAGATGATGCTGAAACATAGGCTAACATGGCTAACATAGGCTAACATTCGTCTCATGCAACCGCTACCCCACGACTTTCTAACCAAAATCGCTCGCGACTATGAACTTTCCCCCGAACAGGAAGAAGCATTTGTGGCACGTTTCAGTCGCCAAGGGAATGTAGACGCGATCGCGGAATCTCTTCATATCTCCCCCAATGCCTTTCGCACTCGCATGAGTCATGTATATAAGAAGTTCAGTTTTGGTGGTAATAGTCCCAATAAGGCGCGGAGACTGCATGATTGGCTGATCAAGAATTATCAAGCCTCGAATCCAAGTTCAACTCCTCAAACTTCTACTCATGAGGTAGAGATTGATACCCTGGTGCAAGAAATACGCCAGAAAATCAAACCCAGCATCCAAAAGGATTGCGGCACAATGAAAGTGCTGGATATGACTCAACCTATTGGTTTAAAGGATATTTATACTAAAGTCAATATCCTGGAAAAAGTTATTGGGCGTAGGCGGTTAGCGATTAATGAATTGATACAAGGTTGTAATCTAGACGCCGAAAGCTTTGACCGTCTGGGATTCGGCAACGTAAAAGAGGAACGAATACCGGGGCTAGAAGCCGTCCAAAAATATGACAAGTTGATGGTATTAGGTAAACCGGGTGCGGGAAAAACAACGTTTCTCAAATATTTAGCAATTCAATGTGCTAAATCTAAGATTTTAACGGATAAGGTTCCTATTTTTATTACGCTGAAGCAATTTGCCGAAACTCAAAGCCAACCAAGTCTGACAACCTATATTAATCAAATCTTCGATAACTGCAATGTTACCGAAGTTCAAGTCGCTGCATTTCTTAAACACGGAAGCGGGTTAATTCTGCTGGATGGCTTAGATGAGGTTAGGGAAGAAGATGCTGATCGGGTTTTAACTCAGATTCAAGCCTTTACCGAAGACTATGATGCTAACACCTTTGTCATTACTTGTCGGATTGCTGCACGAGAATATACCTTTGAAAAATTCACCGATGTTGAGGTTGATGATTTTGACGACAAGCAGATTCGTACATTTGCTACCAAATGGTTTCAAGCTAAACAATTAGATTTAGCTGACTATTTTATCGAACAATTAGAAGATAACAAACCTATCAAAGAACTGGCAAGCAACCCGCTGCTGTTGACGCTACTGTGTATAGAATTTGAAGATTCTGGAGAATTTCCAGCTAACCGGGCTGAATTATACAGTCGAGCCATTCAGACACTGTTGCGGAAATGGGATGCCAAGCGGCGGATTGAACGCGAGCAGGTTTACAAGAAATTGTCAGTCCAGCGTAAAGAGGATTTATTGAGTGAAGTCGCTTTTGTTACCTTTGAGCGGGGAGAGTATTTGTTTAAGCAAAGAAAGATTGAACAGTATATTGCTGATTACATTCGCAATTTACCTGATGCTAAAACTGATCCAGATGCGTTGTTATTAGACAGTGAGGCAGTTCTGAAATCGATTGAATCCCAACATGGGTTGTTAGTAGAACGGGCGAGGGGTATTTATTCATTTTCTCATTTGACGTTTCAAGAGTATTTTACGACTAGAGAAATTGTGGCTAAATCTGACATTGCTTTGTTAGTCAGTAAGATTACAGAAAAGCGTTGGCGTGAGGTGTTTTTGCTGACGGCTGGCAGGATGCGGAATGCTGATGAACTTGTGCAGCAGATGAAGCAAAAAATTGATGAGTTGGTAGCTAGTGATGAGAAATTACAGCGTTTCCTTGTCTGGGTCAATCAAAAATCACTGTCTGTCGAAGTTCCCTACAAGCCCTCTGATGTTAGAGCTTTCTATTTCGCCCTGTCCCCAGTCCGCTCCCGCGACCTCTCCCTCGCCTTCGACTTCGACCGCTTCTTCGACCTCGCCCGCGACCTCTCCCTCGACTTCCACCTCTACGTCTCCCTTGACCTCTCCCGCGACCTCTCCCTTGACCTCTCCCGCGACTTCGCCCACGACCTCGACAGCACCCTCTCCCTCTCCCGCGACCTCTCCCGCGACCTCGACTCTGAGTTAAAACAGTCGCTTCAACAACTTCAAGATCAACTTCCTAGCCAAAAAGAAAATGATCAAGAGCAACTTAATAAATGGTGGCAAGTTAACGGTAAAGTTTGGACTGAGCAGTTAAGAACGGTGATGATTCAACATCGCCACATCGGTTATAACTGGCAATTTAGCAATTCACAAAAGCAACTATTACACCTGTATTACGACGCCAATAAACTGCTAGTCGATTGTCTCAACAGCGACTGTTACATCAGCCAGGAAGTACGACAGGAAATAGAAGACACCTTACTATTACCGCTCGCTGAAATTGAGAAGCACAAATCCCACGCTAACTGAACTCAACCCCATCACCCATTCCCTAATCCAAACTCAATCCTATTCGCAGAACTCTCTAATTTAATTTGAATGGCACTGACTTAAAGTACACCCCGACACCCGCCCGGAGTTCAAACTCCGGGCTAAAAGCTCAAGTCCACTAAAGTGGACTAAAACTTTTAATCCGAATGGTACTAACTTAACTCTAATAGATAGTGTCTATCCTATGACATAGCAAAAGTTCCGGCGATTCTAAAAGGCTTAAGTTAGTGCCATTATTCTTAGTCCAGTCAGCTTTAGCTGACTTTCGCTTTTAGCCTTGGGTTTAAACCCAAGGCGGTTGATGAGACTTACCCCCAAACCCCTCTGCGAACCTCTGCGCTTTCCCTCTGCGCCCTCTATGTTTCCCTCACCCCCAACCAACCGATCGCACATCCACCTGATCCCCAGTTGTCAATCCCTATTCATAACCACTATGATTTAGCCTCAAAGAGATAAAACCCCAAGACTCGGTTAAATCAGATACAGCACCGAGAGAAAATCTATGGTAAGCGTTCACTGCCAACAATAAACAACTTGAGAAGACAGTACCCTTGACCCATACAACAGGCAGAACAGAACAACCCCACTTGAAAAATTCTAACCTGAACTGCCACAATGCCAGCAAACGCTTAGAGAGGAGACAACTAGAATGCTAGAAGCCTATCGCCAACATGCAGCCGAACGCGCCGAACTCGGCATTCCCCCCCTACCCCTAAACGCCAAGCAAACCACTGAACTGTGCGAACTGCTGAAAAACCCGCCACCGGGGGAAAAAGAAACCCTAATGCACCTAATTCGCGATCGCGTTCCTCCCGGTGTTGACGAAGCCGCCTACATCAAAGCAGGCTTCCTCACCGCCATTGCCAAAGGCGAAATCACCAGTCCCCTAATCAGTCACCAAGGTGCCGTAGACCTATTAGGCACAATGGTAGGCGGTTATAACGTCCAATCCTTAGTCGATTTACTCAAATCCCCAGACAACCCCTTAGGGTATGAAGCCGCCGTTGAACTGAGTAAAATTACCTTGGTGTATGACGCCTTCAACGATGTCCTCGCCCTCTCAGAGGTCAATCCCTACGCTAAACAGGTGGTTGATGCTTGGGCAAATGGGGCATGGTTTATCCGCCGTCCCAAACTTCCCAAAGCCATCAACGTCACCGTCTTCAAAGTTCCCGGAGAAACCAACACCGATGATCTTTCTCCCGCCACCCACGCCACCACCCGCCCGGATATCCCCCTCCACGCCTTAGCCATGCTGGAATCCCTGATGCCGGATGCCTTAGAAACCATTGCCAAGCTCAAAGAAAAAGGCTATCCTGTGGCTTACGTTGGCGATGTTGTCGGTACAGGTTCCTCCCGTAAATCCGCGATTAACTCCGTACTTTGGCATATTGGCGAAGATATTCCCTGCGTTCCCAACAAACGCGCAGGCGGGTATATTTTAGGGAGTGCGATCGCGCCGATCTTCTTTAACACCGCCGAAGACTCCGGTGCATTACCCATCGAGTGTGATGTCACCAAGATGGAAACGGGAATGGTGATTACCATCCATCCTTATAAAGGCGAAATCACCAACGAAGCCGGAGAAGTCATTTCCACCTTTAAACTCAAACCCGAAACCATCCTGGATGAAGTTCGCGCAGGTGGGCGTATTCCTCTATTAATCGGGCGGAGTCTCACCGATAAAACCCGTGAAGCCCTGGGATTAGCCCCCAGTACCCTCTTTACTCGTCCCACCATGCCTGAGGATAGCGATAAAGGCTTTACCTTGGCACAGAAAATGGTGGGCAAAGCCTGCGGTTTACCCGGCGTGCGCCCCGGAACCTCCTGTGAACCCTTAATGACCACCGTTGGGTCTCAAGATACCACGGGTCCCATGACACGAGACGAACTCAAAGAACTCGCCTGTCTGGGATTCAGCGCCGATTTAGTCATGCAGAGTTTCTGCCATACCGCCGCCTATCCCAAACCCGTGGATATTACCACCCACAAAGAACTCCCCAACTTCTTTTCTACACGCGGCGGTGTCGCTTTGCGTCCAGGGGATGGGATTATTCACTCCTGGTTAAACCGGATGTTATTACCGGATACTGTCGGTACTGGTGGCGACTCCCACACCCGCTTCCCCTTAGGGATTTCCTTCCCTGCTGGTTCCGGGTTAGTCGCCTTTGCTGCAGCCTTAGGCGTAATGCCCTTAGATATGCCCGAATCCGTCTTAGTCCGATTTACGGGTGAATTGCAACCGGGAGTCACCCTGCGGGATATTGTTAATGCAATTCCTTATGTGGCGATTCAACAAGGCAAATTAACCGTTGCCAAAGAGAACAAGAAAAACGTCTTCTCCGGACGGATTATGGAGATGGAAGGCTTACCGGATTTAAAAGTCGAACAAGCCTTTGAACTCACCGATGCGACGGCAGAACGGTCTTGTGCTGGCTCAACCATTAAGTTGGGGAAAGAGACAATTTCCGAGTATCTGCGTTCCAACATTGTGCTATTGACAAACATGGTAGCGCGAGGCTATCAAGATGCCCGCACTCTGATGCGTCGGGTGGCAAAAATGGAGCAATGGTTGGCAAATCCGGAGTTAATGTCTGCGGATACCGATGCTGAGTATGCCGATATTATCGAAGTCAATTTGAACGAAATCACAGAACCCATTGTCGCGGCACCCAATGACCCAGATAATGTTAAATTAATGTCCGAATGTGCCGGAGACAAAATTGATGAGGTGTTCATTGGCTCTTGCATGACCAATATTGGACATTACCGGGCGGCTGCCAAAGTGTTAGAAGGTGCAGGAAAAGTAAAAGTTCGCCTCTGGATTTGTCCGCCTACCCGGATGGATGAAAAACAACTGCGGGAAGAAGGAGTTTATGATACCTTTGCGGAAGCAGATGCCCGGACAGAAATGCCAGGATGTTCGCTATGTATGGGGAACCAGGCGCGGGTTGAAGATAAGGCGACGGTGTTTTCGACATCAACCCGGAATTTCAACAATCGCATGGGCAAGGATGCGCGAGTTTATCTCGGTTCTGCGGAATTAGCTGCCGTTTGTGCGCTGTTGGGACGGATTCCCACGGTTGAGGAATATACGGCGATTGTGACAGAGAAATTGAATCCTTTTGCTGGTGATTTGTATCGCTATTTGAACTTTGATCAAATTGCTGGGTTTGAGGATGAAGGACGGGTGATTCCGTTGTCAGAAATGCCCAAGATTGAGGATATTTTGGGGATGCCGACAGCGGCGAGGTAAGTTAAAACCTAACCCCCTAACCCCCTTCCCTGCCAGGGAAGGGGGAACAAGAGTTACAGCATTCCGGCTCCCCTCTCCTTGCAGGAGAGGGGCTGGGGGAGAGGTCATTTAAAATGTAAGGATAAAACCCTATCTTAATCCTTTATTATGAATAACCCAACTCCCTCGCCACCCCCCATACCCAAAAAGGTGTCAACACATAATATTGTTATCGGACAAAAGGTAACCTCAGCTAAAGTACAGCGTGCCAAGGAACTCCGTCGCCAAATGACTCCAGAAGAAACAATCCTCTGGCAACACCTTCGCGCTAATCGCTTGAATGGCTTTCATTTCCGTCGTCAGCAAATCATTGATGGATTTATTGCCGATTTCTACTGCCATGCTGCCCGATTAGTAATAGAAGTGGATGGGAAGATTCATCAACATCAAGCTGACTATGACGCCGAACGCGATCGCGTTTTGTCTGCACGGGGACTGCGATTGCTGCGAATTAAAAATGAAGACGTAAAACAGAATCTCCATAGTGTCTTAGTGCGTATTTCTAAACTTTGTGAAACCGACCAAGAAGAGTGCGTTAGCAATTCGGCAGAAAACGAGTGATCGCACCCACCCATCAGCAAGCGCGATCGCGTAGTGATTTCAAGGATAAAAACTAATGCCCGTCAATTGGAAAGAACATATCATCAGCACTCCAGAAGTACTACGAGGTAAGCCCAGAATTAAAGACACTCGGATTCCAGTCAGCCTTGTCTTAGGCTACTTGGCAGCAGGTAATACTTATGATCAAATAATTCAGGAGTTTCCTGACTTATCAAAAGAACAAATAATGGCTTGTCTCGATTATGCCCGCGATTTGTCAGAATTTGAGATAGTTGCTTAATGGGTTTAAGGTTTTTCGTCGATCAATGTGTTCCCTCCTCCATCAGCCAAATTCTGCATGATGCTGACTATAAAGTTTTACTATTAAGGGATTACATAGCTATTGATTCCCCTGATAATGTCGTTATTGCTAAAGCCCAGCAACTTGATGCAATCCTTGTCTCTCTCAATGGAGATTTTGCTGATATTGTTTCCTATCCACCTGCCAACTATCGGGGAATAGGGCGCATAGCGATGCGCCCCTACGATGGTGTCAAGAGAATCAATTCGCGATCGCACTCACCCATCAGCAAGCGAGATCGCCTCCCCTCATCCTCCAATAACCGCTTTTTGCGCCGTTGTTAGAGACACAGATACCGTTTCCTCCTCCGGTTGCGGGTCAAATACCACAACAAAGGACGCATGGGGTATAAGCTGACGCAGACACCGCAAATGACCATCCGCATCAGACCGACTGCGGAACCGACCCACGATCGTTCGTTGCATATTCGGTAGGAGTTGAGCGATCGCCCAGGGAGTTAGTCGTTGTCGGTAAGTGATTTGATTGGAATTGTATGGCATGATTAGATAGTCCGTAAGGAACAAAGGAAAGGGCGTTAGTCAGTCTCTTGGTGGGGATGTACTAACGCTTTTTCTTTTATGATTAAAGAGCCATACACAATATTTGTCAATTGTCAATACTTGACGCTAAGTTTTAACGCTACTTTAGTGGGAACATTCAGTCACTTATGAACCTGAGAGCCTTGAGAAAACGCGCAGGGCTGATTATCCGTAATGTCGCTCGTGAACTAAAATGCTCCGAATCTTCAATCCGCAACTGGGAAAAGGGGAGAACAACACCAATGATGGAAGTTTGGCAAGTATTTCGCTTGCGTGACTTGTATCAATGCACGGAAGCAGAGTTAGTGCAGGCGGTCAAAGAGTCGATGCTAGAAGAAACACAGCCTTGATGTTTAGGAAGTGCGATCGCATCTTACCCTTCCCGCCTCTGGGATTGAGACAGGGTGTGTGTAATGAACTCTGGCTCACCTTACTTATTGTTAAGGTAGGGAAGAGAACAGATAAAGGAGAACAGTATGTCTGAGCCTGATTTAAATAATACGATTCTAGCCACTGAAATTGACTCAACAGAGGCTTTAGAACAGATAAGCACTCTCGTCGCCAAAATTCCTCAAGCATACTTACCCAAATTACTTCAGATGATTCGCCTGTTTCGGGAAATTGTAGTTGTGGAGCAAGAATCATCAGCTTATGCTAAGTTAATAGCTTTTAGTCAATTACCGCAAGAAGAACGAGTCAAAAGAAATCAAGCCGCGATCGCACTGCTAAATTCATGGGTAGAAGAGGGCGATGAACAGGAGCAAACAGAAACTTGGGAAATTCTTGATCAAGCTCTCAATGAAAGCGGCGTTTCTATTTAAATTGTCTTGCCATGAGTCGATTCATAGTTTTGGACTCAAGTCCATTGGGAATGGTAACAAATCCTAAAGCTACACCCCTGACGTTGGAGTGCAAGCAGTGGCTAAATTCTTTACTAGCAAAAGGGGAGATAGTCGTTATACCTGAAATTGCTGACTATGAAGTGAGACGTGAATTGCTTCGGGTGGGTAAGGTAGCAGGTATCCGACAACTTGATCAATTGAAGAATGCTCTGATGTACGTCCCCATTGAGACACCTGCGATGCTTCTGGCGGCTCAGTTATGGGCGGAAGCACGCAAGAGAGGACAACCAACAGCCGATCCCAAAGCACTTGATGGAGATGTGATTCTGGCGGCTCAGGCTATAGTAGTAGCACAGGAAGGAAATGAAGTTATAATTGCTACGACTAATGTTAGGCATCTGTCTCAGTTCGTTGACGCCCGTGACTGGCGGCTTATTATTTAACTTTATTTAATTTGGGTCAATCCCTGGAATTCCCACTCCGCGATCGCAGCTTCTTCTCCCAAACTCTGTAATTGAGTCAGGGCGAGTCAAATAGACTCTTCTCCACCTTATTGAAGAAAGATAAAATATCTACAACGTCGCCAACTGCTATATAATGCATCCCATTCTCGACAAACCCGATATTTTGCAAGTCCTGTTCCATCCTAAACCGGACACAACAGGAAAACCGCGATCGCCAAATATTCATCTGATTGAGGTTGAAGTCGAACCGAGACTCTTTCTCAGAGGACGATTATACGCCGCCGCCAGCAATTCTCCTGCGATTCTATTTTTTCATGGCAACGGTGAGATTGCGGCTGAATATGATAGTATTGCCAAAGTTTTCACTGTCTTGGGCATTACTATTTTAGTCATTGACTATCGAGGTTATGGGAACAGTGATGGCACATCCACCGCGTCTAATCTCCTAGCTGATGCCCCCAAAGTCTTTGACGCTTTTAGTAATATTTTAACGGCGCATCAACTGTTTCCCCAACGACTTTATGTAATGGGGCGCAGTTTGGGTAGTGCCCCCGCTATTGCTGTTGCTAATCACGCTCAAGATCAATTAGCTGGATTGATTATCGATAGTGGTTTTGCCGATACCTTTGCCCTGCTCAAACGTCTTGGCTGGCAGGTTATAGATTATGAGGATGAGCGTTTTGGATTTAGAAATACTGAAAAAATCAGCCGCATTCTTGTGCCAACGTTGATTATTCATGGTGAGAAAGATTCGTTAATTCCTATCCAACAGGGAGAAAAGCTATATCATTATTGTGCAGCCGCAAATAAGCAGTTGATCCGGATTAAAAATGCGGGTCATAACACCTTGTTTCGCATGGGTATGTGGCAATACTTTGAAGCGATCCAGAAATTTGTTATCGGTAAATTAGTGTTAGACGAAGCCTCACTATTTCAGTTGCTATTAGATTAAAAAGGCGGGTCACCCTATCAGAATCTCCCTGGCTCACAACCATTTTTTTAATGCCATTCAGCAAGTTGTTGGCAATTCAGAGTCCTAAGTAGGGCTTGCTGCAAAAGCCTCAAACCCTTACAAAGGATGTAGCTTGCTTCTTGCTTGCGCGAGTATGACGAATGACGAATGACGATTCCCGCCGTTAACTTTAATTGTCCCTACCTACCTAAACTTGTTCTAACATCGCTACAACACCGAAAATCAGAAATAATACGCCTCCTAATGCTGTCACCCATTTCTCAGAAATTCGTCCTGCAATTAACCGTCCACCAATTACTGCGATCGCGGTGCAAATCCCATGACCTAAAATTGCCCCCACAGTAACGCCAACAGGTTGATGGGAGGCGGCTAAAGCGATGGTGCTAATTTGAGTGCGATCGCCCCACTCCGCTAGAAAGGTCATGGTAAAGGCTTGCAGTAGAATCGCGAAATTGGCAGACTGTAACTTATCTTTTTTATTCTGCTTGGCAACTTCCACTGCCGCTTCCTTTGCGCCCGTATTTTCTGCTTGAGCGGGCATTTTACTGGCATCATACAATAGCTTAAAGCCAAATCCTAAAAATAAGGCAATTTCCCCATAATGAATATAATATTCAGGCAGCAACGACACCACCTGTCCCAATAATACGGATAGTACCGTCATCGCTGCTAACGCCGCCAGAACTCCCAAAAATACCAGCCGCCGCGAATAACGCATGGATAAGATTACGCCAATAAAAAACGTCTTATCCCCTAACTCAGAAATCGTAATTAGTAATAATCCGGCGGTAAATGCAGTTAACATTTTTCAAGCTCCTTAATCAATTGCTGTTGATGGAGCTTGATGAGAAAAGGCAGACCCCACCAAGCTCACATCAACGTGTGAACTCAGTGAAAGTCTCGCTACCAAGGAACTAACTATTCAGCTCAGATTCTGTAGATTCAAATGACCTGATGCTTCAATCCCTTGTCACCTGAACCAGGCTCATCACCAGTATGTTGATTCAGGTATCCTGGTAATGTTTAACCAGAAGCTACTCCCTTTCATTATTTTTTAAGATAGCACAATTTATTTTTTTTATCGAGTCTTCTCAGAGATTCAATTCAGAAGCTATTTTATATATCTATTCATTTTTTATTCATATTGATTTCATCTTTTAAACTAAGTAGTCTGACAAAATTCCTTAATATACCGTAGGGTGGGCATTGCCCACCCGTCAAAATCTCAGTGACCTTCTCTTAACTTTATCTTGTTATAATATAAAGTCTTCTCCATCATCCAGATTCCCGTTCCCCAGAGAGTAAATCGGTAGATATAGCAATAGACACATCGATTAGGACGTTCGGCATCATTGTAGAGACGTTGCAGGCAACGTCTCTACAATGGGCAAGCTGATCAATCAAGTTTTTCAATCGTAGAGATAGACACAGGCAACATCCGTCTATACCTGATCAGCTTGACTAATTTTTCAGTATCAGTTGTAGCAAATTTAGGTTCAAAGTCCTGGACAATGATTCTGCACAAACCAATTGACGAATCTTGCCGAAACCTGCAAGCTTGAAAAGAACTGACAATCCGTCTATAAACAGTAAGGGATAGCTAACCGTTAATTAGGGAGCAGTCTAAAGAAAACCTAAAGCAGACGCGGGTACAGTTCATGTCAGATGGTCAGACGAATGCTACGTCAGAAGGCTGACACTGGCTAATAGTAGTAGGCTTCCCTTTGACGCTGTACCCAATAGCATTCCCTGGCATACTCTGTACAACTTAACCAAAAGGAGAATTTCATGGCACCTATCAAAGTCGGCATTAATGGATTTGGTCGCATTGGACGCCTAGTTTTCCGGGCTGGACTAGAAAACCCCAATATCGAGTTTTGCTGCATTAACGACCTGGTTCCGCCAGAGAGTATCGCCTATTTGTTAAAGTACGACTCCACCCATGGTCGGTTCAACGGTACGGTAGAAGCCAAACCCGACGCCATTGTGGTCAATGATAAGGTAATCCCCTGCGTCTCGATCAAGAATCCAGAGGAACTACCCTGGGGGAAATACGGCGTCGAGTATGTGGTTGAGTCCACGGGTCTATTTACCACCTATGACGGTGCATCCAAGCACCTCACCGCCGGGGCGAAGCGAGTCGTCATCTCGGCTCCCACCAAAGAAAAAGACCCGGAAAAAGTCCCCACGCTCTTGATGGGTGTAAATCATCAGAGCTACGATCCCAACAAGCATACGGTTGTATCCAACGCCAGTTGTACTACCAACTGCCTCGCTCCCATTGCCAAAGTCATTCAAGACAACTTCGGTTTGGCAGAAGGTTTAATGACCACCGTTCACGCCATGACGGCTACCCAACCCACCGTAGACGGACCGAGTAAGAAAGACTTGCGGGCTGGACGCAGTGCGGCGCAAAACATTATCCCCGCCTCTACCGGTGCAGCCAAAGCCGTTACCTTGGTTCTACCTGAACTCAAAGGTAAACTTACCGGGATGGCATTCCGCGTACCCACGCCCGATGTTTCGGTCGTTGACCTCACCTTCCGTACTGATAAAGCCACCAGCTACCAAGAAATCTGTGACGCGATGAAGAAAGCCTCGGAAGGAGAACTCAAAGGGGTTTTGGGATATACGGAGGATTCCGTTGTGTCCACAGACTTCACCACTGATCCCCGTTCTAGCATCTTTGACGCGGGGGCGGGTATGGAACTCAACTCCAACTTTTTCAAAGTCGTGGCTTGGTATGACAACGAGTGGGGCTATTCTAATCGCATGATTGACCTAATCCTGTCCATGGCAGCGAAAGGGTAAACCATCCTCGACAAAATCAACATAATAGGACTTACGCTTGCTTGACGGCATAGGCGCTACCTGTAGGGACACGGCAATGCCTATCCGTGTCAACTTAAGCTCAACCCCTCTCCCCCAGCCCCTCTCCCACGCCGGGGAGAGGGGAGTAAGAGAATCCAGTTCCCCTTCTCCCGTGCAATAAAAGCGAAGCATCCTCTGCCCTCCCCCCTCTTGTAGGGCTCACAAGGGTAGGTTTTTTAAGATTGGGGTTGAGGTAAGACAAGGTAGACAGGTAGACCATCACTTCGACTTCGCTCAGCGACCGTAGACAAGGAAGAGTGAGAACGAAAAATAGGGCGTTTCGGCTTTTAGAAGTTAG
>NZ_JAVJNP010000207.1:0-17626 GCF_040217205.1 Coleofasciculus sp. A1-SPW-01
CGTTGGGTAATGCCAAGACATCTTGGACTAGGTGAGCGAAGGGACTTATTACAGGTTTTGCTGGTTCCTGGGATTATATCCATTTAAAAACCAGCATTTAATTGTAAAGCTGTCTTATAAAGACAGGGTTTGGGACCCAAAGGAGTTTCGATGATTGATGAAAAATTTAGAGCAGCAATGACGGATCTTACCACAAAACCGCTGAACCCTGATCAGCAAATTAATCACGGGTGTAATTTAAAATGGAAGCCTACCGATCAAACAGACTATTGGTTGGCAACAACGGCGCTAGTGAGGCGTAAGATCGGTGGCAAGCCAAGTTTGCTTTGTAAGTAAGACCCTTTGACAAAATCAATTGGTTCACCGTTTTGCCAACGGGCATTTTGACAAAAAGTATTTAACCCAAAACCCGCTAATGGAAGACTCGATCTGCTTGTCAGGATTACCTGTCAAGCGAGTCAAGGTGAGTCGTCTACTTATTGTACTCCCTTGGCACTAGGGCTTTCAGGTTAGCAATTTAGATATTGGTTTTCTGTCCTTTTTTCCAAAATTCAATACCACCATTGGAAAAACATCGTCAATCAGGATAACCCCTGATGACTTACTTGGTTGAGGATAATTGAATCAACCAGAACTCCTGTGTTTTGGGTCAATTTGAGAGAAGCCTTAAACAGAATAGTGCTGAATTAAGTGTTTGTAGGTAAGCCTGTGAGCGATCTAGAATCGCTTTGTGCTTACTCCCTTAAATCAGTGTCATTCAGTGCTGGTCTACGCGGCTTCTCTGGTATGAATTGCCAAATTTTATAACAGTGTTTCCCCTGGCATCGAGTTAATTTTCGCTGCCAATAATTTCAGAACGCTACAACACCTTTTCATGTCATAAGTACAGGAGAAACCAATCTACAATGACTCCACAAACAACCTTTCCTCAAGCCGGATTAACGGAGACAATCCGAGAAGATTTAATTGACTCATTGCCAAGCCGAGACGCTAACAATATTGGAGTCGAACATGGAGCCAAGTATCGCACCTCGGAATGGTATACCGGGTCGGGAGAAATCGTTCCGGGGAATGATAGTCGCTCGTTTGAAGTCACTGCAACTTTTACCCTAAAAGCGCAAGTCAAGCTAATTCAGGGCATTTTCGACCCCTCTAACCCAACCCTAGCGGAAATCTATAATAGTCGGGGTCGCTGTGTCGCCATCATTGACCAAACAGTAGATAAGTTGTACGGGGAATCGGTGCGTCAGTATTTTGACACCCATGAAATTCCCCTCCAGATGAATGTCTGTCGCGCTTGGGAAGCGGATAAAACCCCAGAAACGGTGCATCGCCTGCTGGAATTTTTAGGAAAAGACGGCTGTGATGTCTCTCGCAATGAACCCGTATTAGTGATTGGTGGGGGGGTTCTCAGTGATGTGGCGGGATTAGCCTGTGCCTTACAACACCGTCGCACGCCTTATATTATGGTGGGGACAACGATAGTCGCGGCGATTGACGCCGGTCCGAGTCCGCGTACTTGTACCAATGGTAAACAATTTAAGAATAGTATCGGGGCTTATCATCCACCCGTACTAACCTTAGTCGATCGCACTTTTTTCCGCACCCTCGCCACGGGTCATATCCGGAATGGGATGGCGGAAATTATTAAGATGGCGGTGACGGATGATCCGGTTCTGTTTGAACTGCTGGAAGACTATGGTTCGCGCTTGGTAGAAACTCACTTCGCAACGTTAGGAGATGATGAAGAGTTAGCCAAGGTTGCGGATGAGGTGATTTATCGGGCATTATTCTCCTATATGAAATATGAGGGAACGAATATGTTCGAGACGTATCAGGATCGCCCTCATGCTTATGGTCACACCTGGAGTCCCCGTTATGAACCCGCCGCTAAGTTAATGCATGGTCATGCAGTATCGACAGGAATGGCGTATGGCGCAACCTTAGCGACGAAATTAGGTTGGTTGCAACCCACAGAACGCGATCGCATTCTCGCACTGATTCGTTCTCTAGGGTTGAGTGTCTATCATCCTATCTTAGAAGACATTGATCTGATGATTGCGGGTCAGCAAAATATGCGGCGTAAGCGGGGAGATGGCGGACTGTGGGCACCTCTACCCTGTGGTATCGGTGTCTGTGATTATGCCAAAGAAGTCCCCCCAGATGTACTGGAAGCGGCGGTAGCGGATCATAAAGCCGTCTGTGCAATGTTCCCTGATGGTGGTGCTGGCGTAGAAATGTATCTCAAGGATTTGGGTTTGGAATAATTCTATCCCCTCAACCTATGTAGAGACGCGCCATGGCGCGTCTCTACCCAGCAACGTTTGGTACAAATTGCCACATCATTAAGGAAAAAATCATGCAAACTGTAACAAAAGAAGCGATCGCACGTCCGGTTACTCCCCTGGGAATTCTAGTCGAACAGCTTGAACAAACCCTGGAATTAGTAGACGCCGCGCAACACCCCCAACTGGCAAGTTCTCTAAAAAAAGCCTATCAACTCGCGGCTAAACTTGAACCCTACCTGAATCAAAATACAACTCCAGATTCTCCCGCCTTAACCGCCTTAGTAGAGAAAACCTGCACTGAAGATTGGAGTAGACTATTCTCCGATGGCGAGACAGTGCGCCAGTTAGAACAGGAGATGTTATCTGGACATATTGAGGGACAAACCTTAAAGATGTTTGTCAAGATGACTGGGGCGAAACGGGTTCTGGAAATTGGGATGTTCACCGGGTATTCTGCTTTGGCGATGGCGGAAGGATTACCTGATGATGGATCAGTGATCGCTTGTGAAGTGGATGACTATGTGGCAAGTTTTGCCCAAACCTGTTTCCAAGCTTCACCGCATGGTGGCAAAATTACTGTAAAAGTTGCGCCAGCCTTGGAGACATTGCGTCAATTAGCGAAAGCGGGTGAGTCCTATGACTTTGTATTTATTGATGCCGATAAGCAGGAGTATGTGGATTATTATCATACGCTCCTAGACACCCAATTATTAGCACCAGACGGGTTAATTTGTGTGGATAATACCTTACTGCAAGGACAGGTTTATTTAGCAGAAGAAGAACGGACACCGAATGGAGACGCGATCGCCAAATTTAATCAGGTGGTTACGGATGATTCCAGGGTGGAACAGGTTGTCTTACCTTTGCGTGATGGTTTGACCCTAATTCGACGGGTTTAAACGGACATCTGTAGGGGCGGGTTTCACAACTATCCTTTATTACCCCACCAAAATGTAACTAAACCCGCCCCGACTTAATCCTCAATTTCCTGATTAAATGGGGTTTGGTGACCAAACCCCTACTCTTGACAAATGACTAACTCACTTATTCTCGCCATACTGCAAAACCTGGGGACATTAACCTTACTCGCGATCGCGTTTCCATTTAATTTAACCGTTGTCGTCGTGGCGCTGGTGTGGGATAGTCTCACTCGCCCCTTCCAGAACCCCAAAGTGGCTAACCCCAATCCGAAAACGATTATGCTGACTGGGGGGAAAATGACCAAATCGCTGCAACTGGCGCGGTCATTTTACGCCGATGGACATCGGGTTATTTTAGTAGAATCCCATAAATATTGGCTAGTGGGACATCGATTTTCTCGGGCGGTGGATCGGTTTTATACGGTTCCGGCGCCCAATAAAGATCCCGATGGCTACATGGAAGGGCTACTCGCGATCGCCAAACAGGAAAATGTGGATGTTTATGTTCCAGTCTGTAGTCCCGTCGCTAGTTATTATGACTCTTTAGCCAAACCTGTATTATCGGGATGTTGTGAGGTTTTCCACTTTGATCCAGATGTCACTCAACTGCTGGATGATAAGTTTGCTTTTGCCCAAAAAGCACGGGAATTTGGCTTATCTGTACCCAAATCCTTTAAAATTACTGATCCGCAACAGGTGATTGATTTTGACTTTCGAGGAGAGAAACGGAAGTATATCCTGAAGAGTATTCCTTACGACTCAGTGCGGCGTTTAAACTTAACTAAACTTCCCTGTAAAACTCCATCAGAAACTGCTGCATTTGTCAAGAGTTTACCCATCAGTGAGGAGAAACCCTGGATTATGCAAGAGTTTATTCCGGGTAAGGAATACTGTACTCATAGTACGGTGCGGAATGGGGAATTACGACTACACTGCTGCTGTGAATCGTCGGCGTTTCAAGTGAATTATGAAAACGTGGATCAGCCGGATATTTTGCAGTGGGTGAGTCGGTTTGTCCAGGGATTGAATTTGACGGGACAAACCTCCTTTGATTTTATCAAGACAGAGGATGGGACAGTTTACGCGATCGAGTGTAATCCCCGCACGCATTCGGCAATTACCATGTTTTATAACCATCCCGGAGTAGCAGAGGCGTATTTGAGTGACACGCCGTTACCTGAACCCTTGCAGCCATTGCCGGAAAGCAAGCCAACCTACTGGTTATATCACGAAGTTTGGCGGTTGAATGAGATTCGTTCATTTGGGGATATCCGGCGCTGGTTTAAGACAGTGTTTGGCGGGAAAGATGCAATTTTTCAGGTGAATGATCCGCTACCGTTTTTGATGGTACACCACTGGCAAATTCCTTTATTGTTGCTGGATAATCTGCGCCGAATGCAGGGCTGGATCAGGATTGATTTTAATATTGGTAAGTTGGTGGAATTGGGGGGAGATTGAAAAGCTGGGGAAGCCGGGGAAGCTGGGGAAGCCGGGGAAGCCGGGGAAGCCGGGGAAGCTGGGGAAGCTGGGGGAGAATAAATAAAATCGAGAGTAAAAGGTTAAATTATGGGAACAGCCTATGATGCCATAAGTAGTCGGAGAAAAGAAAGCAGCACCGTATTAAGTTTTGTAAATCGCCCTCAAACCCTTACTGTTCCCTGTTCCCTGTTCTCTAATCTCAACCGTTAGCTTTATTATTATGCCTTTCAATGTTGAGCGATTTAATCCTTAATTCATAATTCAGTAATGATTGCAGCTACCTTTATCATATTTCTTTTGGTGTTTACTGGCGTCGGCATTTATTCGACAACCCAAAAGCAAAATACGACAACTGATTACCTCCTTGCCAGCCGCAATGTTAATCCCTGGCTAACTGCCCTTTCAGCGATGGCGACGGGTCAAAGTGGTTTACTATTTATCGGTCAAGTTGGCTTTGCTTACACGATTGGATTATCGGCGATTTGGCTAACCCTTGGCTGGATGATCGGAGATTATATTGCCTGGTGGTTTGTATTTAAACGATTCAGACAGGTTTCTGAAGAAATTTCTGCCGATACGGTGTCCTCTTTCCTGGGTCAAGAAACCAAAGGAATTCGCTGGATTACGGCAATTTCAGCATTAATTACGATCGCGTTTTTGGGATCTTATGCGGCGGCGCAATTAGTTGCAGGAGGGAAGGCACTTCATGCGGTGTTTAATTGGAATTATTCCCTCGGTGTGATTGTTGGCGCGATTGTGGTGATGATTTACTGTTTTTCGGGGGGAATTCGGGCTTCAATTTGGACGGATGCGGTGCAAGCCACGATTATGATTGGTTCTCTGGTACTGTTGGTGGTGGTAGCGATCGCAAATTGTGGCGGATTGGCTGGATTCTGGACACAGCTTGACGCTATTGATCCAGAATTGGTCAGTTTAAGTCCAAAGGATCTGGAGTGGGGATTTTTGCCCTTTTTAATTGGCTGGATTGCCGCCGGATTTGGTGTCGTGGGTCAACCTCATATTTTAATTCGGGCAATGGCAATTAATTCGGCGAATAAGATTGGTTTAGCACGGGATATTAAAGTGATTTGCGCTTTCTTTACCTCGTCTTCAGCGATGGCTGTGGGGATGGCTGCGCGGGTGCTTTTGCCAGATTTGTTAATCAATGGTGATCCAGAATTAGCACTACCTTATTTAGCCCTGGAATTATTGCCCCCTATTTTAGTGGGAATGATGCTAGCGGGACTCTTTGCCGCTACAATATCGACAGCGGATTCCCAAATTTTATCCTGTTCAGCCGCGTTAACTCAAGACCTGTTTCCAGGATTGGCGCACTCATATAATTATGCCAAGTTAGGAACCTTAATGGTGACGGTAATTACCTTGAGTATTGCCTTAGCCGGAGATGATAATGTCTTTGCCTTGATTACATTTTCCTGGTCAGTTCTCGCCTCTAGTTTGGGACCACTATTAATCTTACGGGTTTGGCAAAAATCGGTAACCACGCCAGTCGCGATCGCGATGATGTTCGGGGGAATTGCGGCGGCGTTGTTCTGGAAGGTGGGACTGGATTTATCGGGTATAGTTTATGAAGTGCTTCCGGGTATGGCGGCGGGGGGTCTGATTTATTTAGGATCTCAGTTTTTTATTGCCCAAGAAAGCACTTAAATCTTGTTTTAAAATTATCAGGAGATTCAATCATGTCAGTGCTGAATATTCTTCATTTAGTGGGTTCTGCTGAAAATGAGTTTTATGGCGACTTATCCCGTCTTTATGCTAAAGACTGTATCACAGCAACCGCTAATCCCTCACGCTATAATTTTTTTATTGCCTATATTACCCCTGATAGATTGTGGCGTTTTCCGTCATCGTTGACACCAGAAGACATTGATGCAGCCAAACCCATGTCTCTAGCTGAAGCCATACAGTGGATTACGACACAAAACATTGACGTCGTCTTACCGCAAATGTTTTGTCTTCCTGGAATGACTTACTATCGAGGTTTATTTGACCTCTTAAATATTCCTTATGTGGGCAATAAAGCGGAGTTGATGGCATTAACCGCCCATAAAGCTAAAGCCAAAGCTATTGTTGCTGCTGCAGGGGTAAAAGTCCCTTATGGGGAACTATTACACCAAGGAGACACCCCCAATTTAATGCCACCTGTTGTAATTAAACCGGCTAATTCGGATAACTCTTTAGGAGTTACGCTCGTGAAAAATAGGGCTGACTATGATGAAGCCTTAACCCAAGCTTTTCACTATGCCGATGAAGTCTTAGTTGAAGACTATATTGAACTCGGAAGAGAAGTAAGATGTGGGACTTTTGTTAAAAATGGAACATTAATTGGACTCCCTTTAGAAGAATATTCAGTCAATACTCAAAATCATCCAATTCGTAATTATAGCGACAAACTAAAAAAAACAGAGACAGGTGAATTAACTTGTGCTGCTAAGAATAATGAAAAGGCTTGGATAGTTGACACAACCGATCCGATAACCACCAAGGTTCAAGACGTTGCTAAACAATGTCACAAAGCGCTAGGTTGTCGTCATTATAGCTTGTTTGATTTTCGCATTGATCCCCAAGGACAACCCTGGTTTTTAGAGGCAGGTTTATACTGTTCTTTTTCTCCTAAAAGTGTTGTTGCATGTATGGCAAAAGCAGCAGGGATATCCGTAGATGAGTTATTGAAGACGGCAATCGCTGAAGCCTTAATCTAAGGACAAAAAGAGTTGGGTTGCCTATTTCCCATTGCCTAGCGCGTAGCGCTATAGCTGAGGAGAATCTTGAGCAATTACTCCAGCTCGTTCTTCTTGTAGACAGCGGACTTTAGTCGTAGCATAATCAGACCATTGGCATCGCTCGGCTTCTTCATAATCTTTGATGGTTAAGCTTAAATGAGGAACACTAATGTCATGCTGACTAGCCAACTCCAGAGCCAGTCGCAAATCTTTATGGAGTAATTGAACAGTAAATTCAGGGTGTTGAGATAAATCATCACAGCGTCGTGAGAACCAATAGTAAGGCAAGCCGTGAATGTCCCCAGGATTCTGACCAAATGATCCCAAACGTAGCACATCCCAAATCGTTTGTAGGTCGATTCCTGAAGCTAAACCCAACGTAATTCCTTCACTCACGGCTTGAACCGCGATCGCATTAACAGCATTGTGGATAAGTTTGCATCGAGTTCCGGAGCTAATTTCTCCACAATAAAGAACCTGATCTGCCATTAGTTGAAGGATGGGTTCAACTCGCTCGAAGGTTCCCTTTGAGCCACCAACCAGAATCGCTAAACCCATACCTTGTTGACTTTTAACCCCTTCCGAGCAATCATTAAAGGGGGCATCTAACATCTCAATTCCCAGTTTTTCCATGGCGTGATGAATTCTGAGAATTGTTTCGGGAGAGTTGGTACTAATATCCACGTAAACACTTCCGGGTTGCAATCCTTGGCTCAGGTTTTGTTCACCATCGAGTACGGCTGTGATCACATCATCAGGAGTTGGTAATGCGGTAAAGATTATATCTGAACAGGTTGCAAGTTCGGCACAACTTTGGGTAATTCTTGCACCTAAAGATTGCAATTGTGCCATAGAATCTTGATCAAGATCGTAGACATAGACCGAGTAACCGTGATCTATAAAATTAGCGGCTTGTTTTCCTCCAATATTGCCGCAACCAATGATACCAATTGTAGGATAATTGGGGTGGAATTCAGTTTTTGAAGTGCTTTCAGTTGATACCATAAGAATTACTTAAATTTGTTTTTTATTTTAGCATAGCTATACAATTCACATAAATACAAATTAACAAAATTATTTAGTTGATTTGTCCGGTTATCTAACCCTTGTCGTTGCTCGGCAATTTTCTCGACCTTTATATTCATTGACTAATTCATCGATGAATTTTTCTAAATATCTTTTAATTTTTGACCGATTTGTGTTGCTAATAGCCACCATGTAAATTCCCTCTACAAAATAACATTGAGTAAAGATTTTGCCAAATGATAGACAACAGGAACTGAAACAGCATTTCCCAGTTGATACTTAGCCGTCGCTTCATTATCCGCCAGTTGAAACCATTCTGGAAACCCTTGCAATCTGGCGTAGTCTTGCGCGGTAAGTCGCTTAAATTTTCTCTTTCTATAAATTTCTTTGATGAATGTCTTTTTATAGGCTTCCGGCTCTGTTCGGGAACAAGCTCGCTTAATATCGCAAAGCTTAAGGGATTACCATCCTTAGGACCGTAGATCTTCTTTCGTCTATTTTTTAAAATCGTTTTACAGATTAATTTTTCTCTAGTCGTTGTTTTAATCAAGTCCCAAGAATGAATCGTAGTATGTCCATCTCTGATGTCAGCGAAAATAAAAAAATCATTTAATTCATCGATTTTTTGAAATCTACCTCTGGCGGCTGGGATTTTTCCATCAAATAAAATCTCGGCAGGAAATTTTTTCTTAGTAAACTGACAACGCTCAATACCATTAATGACATCATAGAGCTTAATCGGCTTACCTAAAGACTTAGGAAAATCAAAGCTTTTACTCTTTTCTATGTCATTTCTAATGCCGACGATAAATACTCGATCTCTATCTTGAGGCAAACCAAAATCGTAAGAGTTAAGCACTTGAAACTTAACCTGATAACCACATTGGGTTAAACTCTGAATAATGTAGTTCAAGATCGGTCTATTTCTGGGTTCTGTTAACCCTTTAACATTCTCCAGGATAAATCCTTTGGGTTGGTTCACCTGGACAACTCTAAACACATCAATCCATAGCTTACCTCTCGGATCATCTAACCCTTGTAATTTACCCGCAATAGACCAAGGTTGACAAGGGACACCACCAACCAAAATATCGACCTCAAACGGCAACTTATGCAGCGCTATTATGTCTCCTAAATATAGTTCATCTGCATTTATATAACTAATAAAATTTTTCTTGTAGACGTTAACAGCTTCTTTGTCTATTTCTGAGTAACCTAAACATTTACCCCCCAACTCTTCTAGGGGAATTCTAAATCCACCGATTCCGGCGAATAAGTCTACGAAAGTAAATTTAGGTTTAAAAAATATAAGATTAGTCGGTTTGAATGATTGAAATAATTCTATTTGTTCGCCATGGTCTAAAGATTTCATAGGATTGAGGCTAATCGCAGTCAATGGTCGCTCCGAATAGAGATCATTTGATTATTGTAGATAAGTTCCACCCGTCCTGCAACCTGGACACAATCGCGCGTCTGCCCCAATCCGCTGATGATATCCAGTTGGGTAGGATTCCTTGTTAAGGTCATTAAAGGCAATCCACCAGCAAACCAGCTATGCCATTAATCTCTAGCGCGATCACTAGGCTTTATACTCCATCAGCTACCCTAGGAATAACTACGACCATACTATTCCCCACGGAGATATCAACCATGAGTACAATTCAACTCGATATTCCTGAAGAAATATTAATCAGTCTCAAAGAAACACCCGAAAGTATTGCAAGAGAACTCCAGCTATTAGCCGCCGTAAAACTCTTTGAACTGGGAAAACTCTCATCCGGACGCGCCGCTCAATTAGCCGGAATCTCACGAGTAGAATTTCTGATGTTACTAGGGCGTTATCAGGTATCTCCCTTCTCTTTAACCCCAGAAGAATTAGAACAGGATGTCCACAATGCCTGAACCCCTAATTATTGTCAACACATCACCCCTACTCTATCTTCACCAAGTTAATTGCTTAGAACTCCTGCAACAACTATACAGTACAATTACCGTACCCCCTGCTGTACCCCAAGAACTAGAAGTCGGTAAACGGCAAGGGGTTGATGTACCAATAGTCAACGCTATCGAATGGATTCAAATTCGTCCAGTTGCGTCCGCTGCCCTTATTCCTGCTATCGTTGATTTAGGACAGGGTGAAGCTGAGGTGATAGCCTTAGGCTTAGAAAACCCAGACAGTTTACTGGTTTTTGATGACCAATTGGCGCGACGTATCGCTAATTTGTATGAATTAAAATACACAGGCACTCTCGGTGTATTGGTCAAAGCTAAACAGTTAGGATATTTACCATTAATTGCCCCCATTATCATCAGGCTTCGGACTCAGGGAATGTGGTTAACTGACAAGATTATTGACGATGTTCTCAGATTAGCAGGAGAGTGATGGCTGCTAGTATACCTTGGCAGAAGTTGAACAAGGGAAATGTGAACGGGTGAGTTATTTCTGTCACTCTGGGCGGAATGATACTCGCCCAGTCATGCTAGAACAATAGAGGAAATTCCGGTGTTACATCCAACGACTCACCACCAGTGCCATCTATGCAATCTGCTCCCCTTGACGGTAATCCCTGTGTTTTGCTCGTAGAAACCGATGAAAGTCTAGCTCAACGCATGAGCCTAGATCTAATAGAAGCTGGCTATCATACGGTTATTGCGACAGATGCGCCTAGCGGCTGGCATCAAGCTTGTGAACTCCAACCCGCGATGATGGTTGTGGATCAATCGCTTTCTGGTTCTGGCGAATCCGGTCTCAGTTTATGTACTCGCCTGAGAAAAGCGGGTTCTCGTGTCCCCCTACTCTTACTCATCGCTCGCGACACGATTGAGGATCGAGTCGCCTGTTTAGAAGCGGGTGCTGATGATTTTTTCCTTAAACCCTACCGCGCTGATGCCTTTTTGCAGATGGTACGTCTGTATCTAGAACCGGATACCAATACGAGTGAACAACTCCGATTTGGGGATTTGGCGTTAGATTTGACGACGCGCCGCGCTATGCGGGGAGGACGAGTGATTGACTTGACGATGAAAGAGTTTGAATTGCTTAAGTATTTGATGACCCATCCCCGTGAAGTTTTAACTCGCGAACAAATTCTGGAAAATGTTTGGGGATACGATTTTCTGGGTGAGTCGAATGTGATTGAGGTGTATATCCGGTATCTACGCCTGAAAATTGAAGATGAGGGTGACAAGCGTCTTATTCAAACTGTCCGGGGTGTCGGGTATGTTTTACGAGAATCTTAGTTAAGTGGGTGGGAACAATTAAAGTTAACGGTTTTGATTGTCATTTGTCATTTGTCATTCGTCATTGGTTATTTGCTTCCCCAGCTCCCCCATCTCCCCCATCTTCCCCTGCTCCCAGACGTGCCATGGCACGTCTCTACAACCCCATCTCCCTAACCTAAACTCATGACCTATCATACTCGCCTATTCGGAATCACGCTTAGTCTGATACTGTTTGGATGTTCGGCATCCGGTTCCAACCCTGTCGCCGATGGCACCCCCTTAAAATCTGGCGAACAACTTCCAGAACCGCCATCCCTCTCCTCGTCATCCTCTAATTCCGGTCAGATGTTACCTATTAGCGCTCAAACCCAGATCGGTGATCAGCTGATTTTACTCGAAGTGGCTAGGACACCTCGACAACAGCAGATCGGATTGATGTATCGCACGGCTTTAGCGCCAGATCGGGGGATGTTGTTTCCCTTGAACCCACCGCGACGCGCTAGCTTTTGGATGAAGAATGTGAAAATCCCCCTAGATATGATCTTTTTGCGAGATGGCGAGGTCAAAGCGATCGCGGAAAATGTTCCCCCCTGTATCTCCACTCCCTGTCCTACCTATGGACCAGGGGTTCTGGTTGACCAAGTGATTGAACTCCCTGGGGGACGAGCCGCTCAACTGGGACTACAAGTAGGCGATCGCCTAAAAATCATCCTCCTAGAGGAAGAGATTAATCCCTCGTCAGAATCTTAAAACTTGATTAACATCATTGAAAACTTAAATCAACAATGTAAAGATCTTTATACGAAATTACGTTAACATTTCGTAAGATAGATTCTCATAAAAGACTATCTGACGACGAGGTAGTGACCTGTCTTAGCTGTGGCTACCCATTAACACGACCAAGTAGGGGTGTAGTCTGCAACTAGCTTTTAGTGGTGTGAAGTGAGTTAACTAAAATTACCCTCAAGTTGATGGGGGGTGAAGGTTAAAACGATACCTGGTCAGCACATCCAGTGAGTTTTCAACTCGATCAATCAAGATCTTAGATGGTCAGTGATCTAGGACACAAGCAGTGCCGGATTAACCTATCACAATAAGCAAAGAACCCTCAGCTAGTAGACAGTATTAAATCTGTCTACCCATTGCTAAAGGAGGCAGGACGCTGATTCCACAATAGTAGCCGATAAGGAGGTGAACAGCCATTATGGCACCTGCAACCTATTCTGAATTTTTACGATTTTTGCAAGAGGAATTGGCAATTTCTACTGATTCCATTGCGATCGCTCAACGACGTCGGGAACAAGACCCAGGACCATTACCAATGATTCTGTGGCAGTACGGTTTAGTAACATTGCAGCAATTAGACCAAATCTATGACTGGCTGGAAACAGTCTGAAACTCAAACAATCGGTCAGGAGAAAATGAAGAATGTCTAAATGCTTACGCTTTGGGAATAATCCATTCACGTCTAAACCGTTGAAATTCATACCTTATGATCCATTGACCGTTGAGTCCTCTACAAGAAAGAGCGGGTCGCTAGTTGACCCGCTCTTTTTTGGCGTCTTGGGTGTCTCGTTTATGGCTTAACCTACGATTGAGTCAAGACGCGAGCGGCTGCTGACACTCCGGCTCCTGGTGTCATGGACTCATAACCTAATTCCCGCAACGTGGCTTCTAGCGCCCCAATTGCTGCCAAAATATCGCGATCGCAGACAAAGCCTAAGTGACCAATACGGAATATTTTGCCTTTGAAGTGATCTTGTCCGCCAGCTAGAGCAATATCAAAACGTTTTTTCATCACGCTACGAATTTTTTCGGCTTCAATCGACGTAGGGGCTACCGCCGTTACCGCTGGACTTGCGGCATTATCCGGAGCAAATAGAGGAAGGGAAAGCGCCTCAATCGCCGCCCGCGTTGCCTGCATCAAGCGGTAATGACGAGCAAAAATATTATCTAACCCCTCAGCTTTCATCATTCGCAACGCCGTTTGCAGTCCCAACATTAAATTGACTGGAGGCGTAAACGGATTACTATTCTTTTGTGCTGCTTTGCGATAGCTTCCCAAATCTAAATAAAAGCGCGGCAGTTTAGCGGTTTCGTAGGCTTGCCAAGCCTTATCCGAGACACAAACAAACCCTAACCCTGGGGGAATCATATAGCCTTTCTGAGAACCAGACGCCACCACATCAATCCCCCACTCATCAATGGGTAAATTGACCGCGCCCACACTGGTTACTGCATCTACAATAATTAGAGCTTGACCATGGTCTTTGACATAACGATTAATCGTTTCCAGGTCATTGAGTACCCCGGTGGAGGTTTCTGAATGGGTAACGATGACGGCTTTGATCGTCTTATTCGTATCCGCCTCCAGCTTTTGACGAAACTCCTCCGGATCAAGGGGTTGACCCCACGATGCCGTAATCGTCTCCACCTCTAAACCAAACGCCGCGCTCATCTTCGCCCAGCGATCGCCAAATTTGCCATTACTTCCGACTAAAACCCGATCGCCGGGACTCAAAAAATTAATAATCCCGGCTTCCATGGCACCCGTACCACTCACCGTTAACACCAAAACATCATTTTGAGTCTGGTGTAACCATTTTAGGTTTTGGGTTACCTCTGCCATAACGGCACTAAATTCCCCACTGCGATGTCCGATCGGATGCTTAGCTAACGCCAGCAAAACCTGTTCAGGCACCGGTGTTGGTCCGGGAATCATCAGCATCAACTTATTATCCATGAGCGTTATCCTCAACCTTTGAGCATCGCCTAATTCCGAATGACACCACTATCTCATGACTAAGTTTTGGTGTCCGAATCTAGGGGAAAACCATTATCTGATGATTTTGACTCAACATTGACACTATTGAGAGACCAACGGTACTCAACCGGTAAATTGAGCCGATTACAGGTTTGTTCGAGTTGTTTCTGCTGGGCTAACGCTTTGCGGAGTGCAACAATCAATTGATGCACCTGTTCTCGAATCATGGGGTTTTGATTCGTGGCAAAGGCAGTATGACGCTCTAGCATCTGTAGTAGCAGTTCGTAGTGAATATAAGACGGAAGGGGTATTGGCTCCATGAAACCGGGTTTACCTCAAAAGACGAATTCGCGATCGCGCTTCAGTTGAACGAGTACAGATTGGTAACGGCTAGGGCTGGATCAGGCTGTTTGACCAATGATTCACCGATCAGTACGGCTGTAGCCCCCGCCGATGCGACCTGCTCTAAATCAGCACGTTTATGCAGTCCTGACTCACTGACAACCAGAATACCGCGTTCTTCAAGCTGCTGACTTCGTGCTGCCAGAAGTTGGCAGGTCGTTTGCAAATCAACCGAGAAATCTGTCAAGTTGCGATTGTTTATACCTACTAGGGTAACGCCATCTACCGATAACACGCGGTCTAATTCATCCAGAGTATGCACTTCGATCAAAGGGGTCATGGATAACCCATTGGCAATTTTGACAAAATACCGTAGGTCTTGATCCGACAAAATAGCCGCAATCAGCAACACCGCATCAGCGCCACGACTCCGAGCCAGGTAGAGTTGATAAGGATAAATGATGAACTCTTTACACAGAATTGGTAAATTTACAGTTTCCCTGACATAGCTGAGATTGTCCCAACTCCCTTGGAAGAACTTTTTATCCGTCAGCACGGATATGGCACTCGCCCCCCCTTGTTTATAAGCACGGGCAATGGCAACTGGGTCAAATGCTTCCCGAATCACGCCTTTACTCGGTGATGCCTTTTTCACTTCAGCAATTAAGGCGGGACGAGTCTTTGCCGCTAATAATGCCGCTTTAAAGTCCCGCGCTGGCGGGGCTGACTCGATCTGTTTCCGCAGTTGAGCTAAGTTCAGCCGTTCCCGCATCTGGTCAACTTCTTTTTCTTTATGCCAGACAATTTCTTCTAGGATATGCCGTGGCTGGGCATCTGGGAGAACAACTTGATAACGTAAGATATTCAGGTCAACCGCCGGATTAGGTGGACGACGGCGAATTTGTTTTTGGTCATTGGTCATTGGTCATTTGTCCTTCGTCATTGGTCATTGGTCATTTGTCCTTTGTCCTTTGTCCTTTGTCCAAAAAACTCTATTGCCTATTGCCTATTGCCTATTGCCTCCTGCCTTATCTAATGACTGGCAACGGCTCGCTTGTAGGCTTCGTCAAGGACTTCTGACAAAGTGGGATGAGCATGGACTAAGTATGCCAAAGTATTCACCGACTGTCGCTGGGCGATCGCGTTTGAGGCTTCGTGAATTAAGTCAGAGGCGTGGATGCCGAAAATGTGAACTCCGAGGATTTCACCGCTACCTTTACGATAGATAACTTTGGCAATCCCATCCGCCTCTCCTTCCGCGATCGCTTTGGAATTTCCTTTAAAATACGTCCTCACTGAGGCAACTTCAAATCCTTCTTGTTCACCGAGTTCCTTGGCGGCGGGTTCCGTGAGTCCCACGTAACTGATTTCTGGATGGGTAAAAGCGGCGGCGGGGATGCTGCGATAGTCAATAGTACGATGACGCCCACAAATATTTTCCACGGCGACAACTCCTTGAGCTGATGCTGCATGTGCCAGCATCAGTTTCCCAGTAGCGTCACCAATTGCCCAGAGGTGGGGAACGGCTTCCTCGCCGGATAACACTGCCATTTGATCATTGACAGGGATGAAGCCTCTGCGATCTGTTTCCACGCCTACGGCGCTTAAGCCTAAATCTTTACTTACCGGAATCCGTCCCGTGGCGACTAAGCAAGCATCCACTTCTAAGACATCCACGACTTCCTTGGTTTTAGCATCTGCTAGTTCAATCACAACGGGTGAACCCGGAGTCACTTTTTGTGCCAGAGTGCCGGAATAGGTTTCCATATCGCGGGGAGAAATCAGCACCCGGCTAGCGAGTTTGGCAATATCGGGGTCAAAGGTGGGCATTAACTGATCCAGGGCTTCAATCATGGTAATTTCTGACCCTAGGGCGGTATAGATATCAGCAAACTCTAACCCGATATAACCACTGCCAACAATTGCCACCCATTTAGGTAACCATTCCAGCTTTAGGGCATCGTCGCTGGTAAAGACGGTTTTCCCGTCGAGTTCAATACCGGGGGGGACGAAGGGAATGGAACCTGTACAGAGGATAATGTCTTTGGCGGTGACTGTTTTTTCACCCTCGTCTGTCGTCACCGTTACTTTTTGTTGTCCTGCTACTCGACCCCAACCGGGAATGATATCCACCTTTAAGCGTTTGAGGCTGTTGGTGAGATCGCCACGAATTTTACTTACCAGGGTATTGGCATGGTTCGCGATCGCGCCTCTGTCAAATTCTACGCCACCCACCTGAATTCCCAAGGATTTCAGATGATGAGTATTGTGTAACTCACGCACCCGCCCTGATGCGGCTAATAGGGCTTTTGACGGGATACAACCGCGATTCACACAAGTCCCGCCCATCTCCGATGCTTCAATGATTGCGGTTTTCAAGCCGCAACTAACAGCATGTATGGCAGCGCCATGTCCACCGACGCCAGCACCGACAATCACTAAATCGTAATCAAATTCTTGACTCACATCCATTTTCCTGACGCTATTGCCCCCTTATTTTCAACTTGACCCCTGACTAATCGCAAGCTTTTGCTGAAAAATTTTGCCTGATCTAGCTGAGGCGGTGGTTTCTTTAAGGGTTGTGTGTTTGTTAAATTGGATAGGTCACGGAGATTTCTTAGATTGTGGTTTAATTGCTTCGACATAATTTTTAGCATCTTTTACTATACAAGAACTATTTTTTGAGTAAATAAGCTGTTCGACATTTAAACCTTAATATCAATAATGGCGCAATCCTTGTAGTGCGTTTAGCGAAGCCATGCCGCAGGCTTTAGCGAAGCCATGCCGCAGGCTTTGCATCTTGCTCGCTACTAATACCCAATTTAAATGCATGACAGCTTA
>NZ_JAVJNP010000208.1:0-6609 GCF_040217205.1 Coleofasciculus sp. A1-SPW-01
TTAAGCTGTTCGGCATTTAAACCTTAATATCAATAATGGCGCAATCCTTGTAGTGCGTTTAGCGAAGCCATGCCGCAGGCTTTAGCGAAGCCATGCCGCAGGCTTTGCATCTTGCTCGCTACTAATACCCAATTTAAATGCATGACAGCTTATCCTGTTCCCTATTCCCTGTTCCCTGTTCCCTGTTCCCTAACAAATGACGAATGACATAAGACAAATGACTAAGCCAAACGTTGTCCGATCGCTTTGAGAGCAAACTGCGGTAACGCCATCATCCGCCGCCAGCGCCAAGGTTCTTGATAGAGTCGATACAGCCATTCCAAATGATTATTCCGTAACCAGACAGGCGCACGGGATTTAATCCCAGCCCAGATATCAAAGCTACCGCCAACACCAATCCAAATCGCTTGAGGACACAAATGCCGATTTTGGGCAATCCACAACTCTTGACGGGGAACTCCTAAACCGACCAAAATTAATGGCGGTTGTTCTTTTGCCAACCTGACTTTGAATTGATCTTCGGCTTCTGGAGACAGATAGCCATCTTCAATTCCCGCGATCGCTAGTTTCGGGTATTGTTCTTGCCATATCTTCGCTGCTGTTTGGGCAATACCCGGTTTACCCCCATAGAAAAAAACTGGATAAGACTCACCTAATTCTCCCGCCTGTCGCAGTAACGATTCTGCCAACTCAATTCCCGGACAACGTTGCTGTCGGATACCGTGGAGGAGTAGATAAAGGATGACACCCGCACCATCGGGGACAACTAATTCCGCTTGTCGGATTGAACTTGCCAAAGTTGGATTACACTCCGCCTGCATCACCATTTCTGCGTTCAATGTCACCACATGACACCCTAGGTTTTGCTGAAGGCGATTACCCAGCCAGCGATCGTACTCTTGGAGTCGGTGAACAGGTAGTCCCATGACAGGGAAAGGCTTCGGGGTCTCACACATAATTAGACTGTTGCTTATCCTCCGATCAAACTAACACTTAGCAGACTATCTGATCCGGACGTTAAAGGCTAGCCTCTGGTTGAGATGGATCAATTGCTGCCAACAATGAGAAGAGACGCGATACTTCGCGCCTCTGAAATCTATCTCTACTGGAATTTGCTGACTAGATGCTTTTCACCCAGCGATCTGGGTACAAGCCAAGCAGTGCGAAGGGGCGTTCCCATTACCCTTAAGTCCACTTGTCTGTTACTTCTGTTATAAGAGAAAATCTGTAAAGATAGTAACAAGTTGAGTCGATCCATTGTAAAGCTTTCAACAAGATTGTCATTGGTCATCGGTAAGCTGTTCGGCATTTAAATCTTAATGTCAATAATGGTGAAATCCTTGCCGTAGTGCGAGCATCTTGCTCGCTACATTGAGCATCTTGCTCGCTACATTGAGCATTTTGCTCGCTACATTGAGCATCTTGCTCGCTACATTGAGCATCTTGCTCGCTACATTGAGCATCTTGCTCGCTACTAATACCCAATTTAAATGCATGACAGCTTATGTCCTGCCTCATATCTCATACCTAATCTAGGTTGACTACCCCCTTTATGAGTGAGACAAGGCAGATCGCAGAAGGTAGATGGCTTCAGCGAACAAACAGACTTCAAAGGAGTAAGGCAAAATAATTAATCGCGTAATGTAAGGTTTGATCGACTTCCACCATCACCCACAACGGAACCTGGGGAACCTCAGTTTTCCAGTCCCAATTGTAAGTACGAACCCACAAACTGGATATATTGAAAAAATCAATAATAATATGAGTGCCACAAATAATAATCAGGGATTCTAACTTGTTAGTTAACAGACAGAAGGGCAACGTGTAGACTAATCCATGCAAAACAGCCACTTGCCAATCCTTCTTCTTGCGTAATGCCAAAAAAGAATTTTGCAGTAAAAAGTCTCCCGTGCGATGGGCGATAAATTGCAAACCGAAATCAATCATGGTTTATGGCGTTCTCCAAGACAGGCAGGTTAGTCGTCGTAGATGTTACTTTATGATTACAGTGGCGTTGCCGTGAAAACTACGGGAAAAATACTGAGATTTGCCGCCGTTCAACTCCAACCTCCGGGTTTCTACTGAGGTGCGAGGCGATTGACATTCCTAGAAACCGGGTTTCTTGTGAGGATGACAACGCAATATCAACCTTTCACCCAAAGAAATCCGGTTTTTTGACCGATATCCCCTTGTGTGTGTAGATTCAGCAGTTTTCTGGATGCGATCGCGCCACAAATGTTAAATTAGGGCTGTTCCCGCTTATCCTTAAACCTAGACATGCTTAAACCTGAACTCCTCGCCCCAGCGAAGAATCTGGAACGGTTAAAAGTCGCCATTGCTTATGGTGCAGATGCAGTGTATCTAGGGGGACAAAATTATGGATTGCGGGCGCGTGCGGATAATTTTACGGACTCTGAGTTAGCCCACGGAGTTGAATATGCCCATCACCATGATGCCAAAATTTACGTCACGCTGAACGCTTTTCTCCACGATGCAGACTTTCAGGGACTCGCCGACTATTGTCAGTTTCTAGAATCCATTGGCGTTGATGGAGTGATTGTCTCAGATTTAGGCGTTATCCGAGTTATTAAAAGGAGTTCAACTCTACCGATTCACCTCTCTACTCAAGCCTCTTGTCTCAATTCCTATAGCGCCCGTTTGTGGAAAGAGATGGGAGTTAAGCGCTTAATTGTTGGTCGAGAACTCAGTATTACGGAAGCGGGTTTAATTGGAGAAGAATCCGGTATTGATGTGGAGATGTTTACCCACGGTGCAATGTGTATGGCATATTCGGGTCATTGCACAATTTCTAATTTTACCGCAGGTCGCGATTCTAATCGGGGTGGATGTATTCAATCCTGTCGATTACCCTATCACTTACAACGTCAGGATCAGCAAGCTGATGATTTAGTCAGCTTTATGTCGTCCAGGGATTTGTGGGGAATTTATCAGATTAGTGATTTTTTCAAGCATAATCTTTGCTCATTAAAAATAGAAGGGCGGATGAAATCATCATTCTACGTCGCCCTCACCTGCAAGGTTTATCGCCAATTAATTGATGCTTATGCCGCTGGTACATTAGATGAACAGCTACTCAGCCAAGCCTCAGCCGAACTGCAATCAATTCCTAACCGAGACTATTTTTCTGGTTCCTTAGACAAACCAGCCGATAAAGATTCAGTCTTTGGACAGTTATCGGGAATTAATACAGGAACTCACGCTTATTTAGGCATGGTTATGGAGACAACGCCCCAAGAGATTATTTTACGGTTACTTGAACCGTTAGCCGTCGGTGATGAAATTGAAATTATCCCGTTTCAGGACAAACCGATATGCTGGCAAGTTAATCAGATTTTTTCGATGACAGGTGAACCGTTAGAGTCGATGCGAAAGGACAGTATTGTGCGCTTACCTAAACCGGATGAATCCATGCGATCGCATAATATCACCAAATTAAATGTCGTTCGATTCACTCGTTCCCCATTACCTGTTACCAGTGAAGTCTGAATTATGAATTCCCTGTTCCCTGTTCCCGGTTCTCTGAAAAATTACAATGCAATTTAATACATTTATTTCATCAATTCATGATTTAGAGCGCTGTGTCAAAGCCCCCAATTTACAAGAAGTATTATTGGAACCAATAGTATTAGCGCGACAGGGACAATTATCAAAAGCGAAGGTACATGATTTAGCCAGAAAAGCGTGGCAAAAAGAATTGCGCCCGGTACTCGTCTGGGATCTGTTAATGCCAGAACGAGTCATGAGAACTATTTGTGATCAGCTAAAAGATTGGCAACTCAGTCTTTTTGGTGCAATTCGGGTGTGTGATCCGGGTGCAGCGTATTGGCTGAAAACCCATTGTCCTGAAATACCTATCCAGTTAATTGTTGAGACAGGAAATCACAATCTGGAAGCGTTACAGGGATGGTGCGAGATTTTTGCAGATTCCTTGGAACGGTTAATTTTATCAATTGAACTCCCGGAAGAAAAGCTAATTGAATACTGCCAAACCTTACCCGTTCCCTGTGAATTGCTAGGTGTGGGACCTATTCTCTTATTTTACTCGCCGCGATCGCTCTTGGTAAACCCGTTGCTGGAACGCCAGAATAAAGAAACAACAGAAGACATCGATTCCCTATACCGATTCAACCCTGACTCACCTCTGTACTTAGAAGCGACGGCGGCTTTTGCGGATAACCCTAATCGCCATTTCCCGACGTTAGAAACTGCCCATGGTACATTTATGTTTTTAGACAAAGATCAGTTTATTCTGGATCGGTTAGATGGGTTATGTGAGGCGGGTTTACATACAGTGCGATTAGACTTACGCCATCTAAGTCAGGAGGACAATGTTGCTATTGATATTGATAAAATTTGTCGTCAGGTGTTAGAAAATCCGGCAAAATTACGGGAAAACTGGTTCCGAGAAACACGCGCTCCTTTTTTCAAAGCGAATCGCACCACAGCATTATTTTCCCGGATGAAATCAAAACTATCTGAATACCGGAATGATGCCTGTTTAGCGGAAGTTCTGGCTGGCGAAAGTGGCAAATATGTGGTTTTTTACACCTGGCGTTCCTTCGAGATTTCCCAGATTCAAGGTATGGTTTTGCCAACCGGTGAAGAGATTGTTCCCCAAGATGTTGTGTTTCGCACCATAAACGGCGAACCTGTTGATACCTTTGAACCCGAACAACTTTTAGTGACGGATTGGATTAAAAAAGCTGTTCCGGGGTCATTACTTCTGGGTAAAATGTCTTGATTAATTCAGACATGTAGGGGCGGGTTTAACAGATAACAGTTTGCCACCAACTGATAACGTGACTAAACCCGCCCTTCTAGAGTGCTAAATTAGTAGGTTAAGGTGAATGCCACTGACTTAAAGTTGGTGGGTTGAGCGAAGTCGAAACCCACCCTACGGTATATCAAAGGTTTCGGTGATTCCCTAATGCTTATTTCAGTACCATTCAGGTTAAGGTGTCAGTTATTCATGATCAACCACAGGGAATGTCTAATCCATACTTTCGCTTCAAGCAATTCACCGTCTTTCACGATCGCTGTGCGATGAAGGTCGGCACAGATGGTACACTGTTAGGGGCATGGACGGATATCACCGGTGTGCAAAGCATTCTAGATATTGGCACAGGGACGGGTTTGGTGGCGCTGATGTTGGCACAGCGATCGCAGGCGCGCATCGACGCCGTGGAAATTGATCCAGAAGCTTGCATTCAGGCGCGGGAGAATGTAGCTAAATCACCATGGCGCGATCGCATTCAGGTGTACCTGAGTTCTGTGCAAGATTATGCCACGACTTGCTCAAAGCGGTACGATCTGATTGTGTCTAATCCTCCCTTTTTTGACAATGCCAGTAAAGCGTCACACAAGGCGAGAACCGTAGCACGACATAGTGATTCTCTGAGGCAATTGGATCTGTTACAAGTGGCGGAACAGCTTTTGAGTGAGAAGGGTAGGCTAGCTGTAATTTATCCCACTGAGTCAGCCCAAATCTTCCAAGAAAAAGCCGAAGCCTTTGGTTTTTCTTGCCACAGGAAACTCTCGGTTAAACCAACTTTAGCTAGTCCAACTAAACGGATTGTACTGGAACTGGGAAAACATCCGTTATCCTCTCATGAAAACGTTCTCGCGATAGAAGCCACTAGGCGGGTTTATACTCCTGAATTTATTAGCTTGATTAAAGACTTTTACCTGAAATATTAATTAAACTGTTTATATTTATAAGAATAGGTTAATTGTTATAACTCTAGATATGAGCCGGGTAGATGTCAACTGTGTAGGTTGGGTTGAGGAACGAAACCCAACGTCATTGCTTCCCAATTTTGGATTGTGAAACTCTTTACCGAGAATCAGTCTAACTTTAGGCTGATGAGAATCCTGCCAATCATAACCAAACTAGAGATATGTGGAATAATCAAAACCCCCCAGAATTCGAGCATGACGGCTTTCCCCATCCCCAACGAGATGGGGCAGATGAGACATCTCCAGACACTGAACAGGAAAGCCTTGACCCTAATCTATCGCCAGAGCATATAAAAGCGACAAAAAAATCTCTGAAGCGCATCTATATTATTCTTCTGATTATGGGTTTACTTTTAGGAGGATTGGTATCTGTAGGGATTGTCATCGCCCTGGATCGCATGGGATTGACAGACGCCCCAGCAGATGTGGAAGAGACAGAAATGCCCTATTAAGCCGAATGGCGCTGAAAAGCGTGCATTTTGGGGTCGCCGAAACCCTTGATATACCGTAGGGTGGGCATTGCCCACCAGCCAAAATTTCAGTACTATTCCTATTAAGCCTGCCGCGCCTCAAATTGGATAGTTGTGCGATCGGTTAGTGGTGAGGAGGGCGGGTTTTGTTGTTCCGTTTTCGGTGAGGAGGGCGGGTTTTGTTGTTCCGTTTTCGGTGAGGAGGGCGGGTTTTGTTGTTCCGTTTTCGGTGACTAGCTGAATTTAGTCCCTAAACCCGCCCCTACGATTGTCCCTAAACCCGCCCCTACGATTGTCCCTAAACCCGCCCCTACGATTGTCCCTAAACCCGCCCCTACGATTGTCCCTAAACCCGCCCCTACGATTGTCCCTAAACCCGCCC
>NZ_JAVJNP010000214.1:0-5503 GCF_040217205.1 Coleofasciculus sp. A1-SPW-01
GGAAACCCTGATCCATCAATACTTTGAGGCGTATGGACAGTGGATAAAGTGCCAGGAAATGGGGTAGCATCCTTCCTAAGTATGGCATCACCTTGCTCAGGGAAAATGTACCCTTGCTCCCCCAGCTCCCCCAGCTTCCCCTGCTCCCCCTCACCTCACCACTTATTCAGCAAGCCCTATTGTAGATGCCCAATACCAATCTTGTTGCTCGGCGTTAAGGAAGATATAGCGCTACGCGCTAGGCTTTCTTGCAATAGGCAACACCTCGGACTTCGGCGTGAGGCTTCGACGGTGAGCGCGGCAACTTGTCCTAACCTTAATGCGTAGTGCTATAGAAGTTCAATCCCCTCTGTCATAAAGGATTTGGGCTAACTGATTCCGTAATAAGGCTTCTTGCTGAGTTTCGCCGATCGCATTAGCGAGAGCGATCGCTTGTTCGTAAAATTGCTTCGCTTTCACTACATTGCCTCTGGCGAGGTAAAATTCGGCAAATAACCGTAGTGTAACGAGTTCTCTGCTTAAGCTTTCCTGTTCTTGGGCTAAGGCGAGATGCTGATTCAGGTATCGAATCGCTAGCAAATCTGGACCAATGATGCTATAGGATTTCGCCAATCCCCGCAGGGCGCGAAACTGATTGGGAATATCCTGGCTATCTTGTGCCAGTTGTAAGGTATAGCGATAGGAGCCAATTGCATCTTTATAGGAGGCGATCGCGAAATAGGCATCGCCTAAATTATTACGGGTATTTGCTTCTCCCAAGGGATCGCCTAATCTCCGCCGCAAGGTTATCGCCGCTTTATACTGTTTAATCGCCTCTAAATAATCACCCGCACGAGCCGCGACTAAACCCAGGTTGCTCAAACTAAGTCCTTCCCCTTCGCGATCGCCCACTGTGCGAGCAATGGTTAGGGCTTCAGTAAAGCTTTCTTGAGCGGCGTCGAGATCGTTTGATTGCAGCAGCACCGTACCGACGTTATTCAAGGCATAAATTTGTCCCTGAAAATCTTGGAGGAAACGAGCCACCCCTAACCGACGGCGCAGAGACTCTTCAGCTTGGGGAAAGCGTCCCAAATCAGCGTAAGCGAGACCGATATAATTGTAAGCTAAGCCCTGTCCTTCAAAATCGCCAATTTTCTGATAAAGATCCAGCGCCTGTTGCCAATAGGCGATCGCTTTTTGCAAATTTGCTTGGCGTTTTGCCTCTCCTCCTAACCGCAGGAGTACATCCGCCTCATTTCTAGCTTCCCTTTGAAGGCTCCTATTCAAGGGAATAGTCAATTGCTCTTGTAAGTCAAAACCCATGTCATTGGAGACGGTTTGACTTTGAGCCGGGTTACTCGCCAGCAGTACCGCCCCAGAAATCAGAGCCATCGCTGTGCGACGAATCACCTTCACCGAGAGATATCCTCTGTTCATGATCGGGAGATTTTTTAATCGGGATCAGAAATTTCTATCCTTAGTTTATACGGCGACAGCATTGAATTCGGACTTGCCCTCGGCATTATCCGTTGCTTTCTGTAAGTAAATCTCGCGAATATCATCGGGTAAGTTTGCCTCTAATCGCTGATACCCTTGCTGGAGTTGATTTCTGACTTGAGCGGGTGCGATCGCTTCGCCTTCCGCTTGTAAATAAGCGGCGATGCGGGTTTCACTCCACTTAAAGGTTAACGCCATGATGATGATTAACCGCATGAGCGCAGGTAACTGCTCTAATGCCGCCTCCAGGTAACACCATAATGGCGGTGGTGCGGCTTGCAGGGTATAGTGAATAGACTCCACTGGGGGTAACTCCGCTTGATTGATGCAGACGGCTGTCATGTTAATCAGCCAGCTTTGGAAGGTATTAGACTCACTCGCCGCCTCTTTGATAAAGTCCATTCCCCGCAATTCATAGAAAATATGACGCCAAGTCAGGGCAAAGAGGTAGTCAGCTTGCACAGGCGATCGCGCCGAATGACGAATTAAGGTATAGACAATCGGACTATAGCGGCAAAAAATCGCCGTGAAATACTTTCCCTGTTCCGGATAGCGCTGAAACAGAGTCACCAGTTCGCGATCGCTGTAGTGAAACAGGGATTTGACTAGCGGATGGTTGGATTCAGAAAAATGTGGAATATGCACAGTCTTTACGTTCTAGCTAGAATTCCGAATGCGCGGCGTTAACTCTCCAGTAGATGCCTCCCTTATGCAGGTGTTATCCCTTTTGTCAAGGATTTAACAGTGAGTTGCTGACGCCTATCATACTTAGCGTGTAAGTTGTACCTACCAGAGCATTAGCATAGCTCGTTGAGCTTAGCTAAAATTAGTAACATCTAGTAACATCTATAGGACATCAGATGGTATTCATCATAAACCTGTAACAGGAAAACCGATTCGTCAAACTTAAATCAACTCAACATAGCTTGTCAGAATGATTCTATCAGTTGATATTATTGCCTTTCGACTACCGCTCCTGCCTTTGGGTGCTTTTTTACCGTCTCTGCCATTAGATAGCCTTTTTTCCACCCAAGGCATTATGGTTATGCTCTTGGCAGCTTACGCGGTGGCGATGTGGATGTTTCTCACCAGTGCGCCAAAAGTACATACCATTATGGTGTCTGATTTGGAGGTGGCACGGCAGTTTTACGAAGGCTTGCTGGAATTGTCCGCAGCGGAAGTTCCTCTACATTACTACTACAACTATGAGCAAACCCTAGGTGCAACTGGGATCGATCCCCTCTATCTATCCACCAATACCGGAACCACGAGTGCGACTCAACTCCAAGGAACCGAGGGACTTTGGTATCAGCTTAAAAAAAATACCCAACTCCATGTCATTTCCGGTGCCAGCTATGGGAATAAAAATCGACACCGCCATGTCTGCTTTGATCATGATTGCTTAGAACAAGTGTTGATGCGGGTACAAATGCGACGCCTCAAGTATAAGGTTCGCGCTCAAAAACCGTTGAATTTTTTAGTCAAGGATTTAGAGGGGCGCGTTATTGAAATGGCAGAAGTCTCGAATTAAGGCATGAGGATTATCGCTTAAGCGGTGAAGCAATGAAATGGTTTTCATCAAATCCGTGACGATTAGTTTTACTATCGTCACTTTTTTTATAGTTGGCATCTCTAGGATATCGGTCAAGAAACCGGGTTTCTTTGGGTGAAGACGAGAAACCCAGTTTATCATAAGGTACTTGTTGTTACAATTCTTGTTAAGAAGCGACATCGCGAAGGGTTAAGCCAGCTACAGGTCAATCTGGACAAGGCTTTCACAGTTTGTGAACAAATGTTACAAGGAATTTATTAAAAAATATTGCCATTGTCTTGAAAGAATTGCTAATGTATGCGTAATGAGTCGCTTCTAATAGAAGCTCATCTAGTCTATAGGAGGCTAATTGTATAAGCACTGCGTTTATCTTGACGGTCAGGTGGTTGGCTGATTTAGCGAATTACCAACCAGATATGTATCGGGACACTCGATCAACAACTCACGCTTCCACATTCACCGAGTTCCACTGGAGACATATCATGATCATGATTCACTCTTTGCAGTTACCGCATGACTGGAGATCATGTTCGACTCACGGGTCAGCTTTTCATAGAACCCGTTAATTTCAAAGATTTGATTACTGTTTCACCACCCGATCACTCGCCAATTCACTTAAAAAATGGCGAAGCGTGAAACAAGTCCTACTCTTCAAAGTTTTAGTGCAACGACAGAGATAATCCGAAATTTTGATTACTTATGTCTCACTTCATGCTGAGGCGGTTAGGAGGAGTTATATACCCCTGAGCATGAATAATCGGAAAAAACCGAGTGAGACTCAACAAGAGTGAGGTTTTTGCCATGAATATTCAAGGAAAGACTGCTTTGGTTACCGGAGCATCGCGGGGAATTGGTCGCGCGATCGCCCTCGAACTTGCCAAACAAGGTGTTAAGCGCCTAGTCTTAGTCGCACGCGATCGCCAACGTTTAGCAGCCGTGGCGACGGAAATTGAAAATTTAGGAGTCGAAGTCGCTATTTTGGCGTTAGATTTAACCCAACTGGTAGACGTCAATGTGGCAATTGCTCGCGCTTGGCGTACCTATGGACCTGTTCACATCTTGGTTAACTGTGCAGGCGTTGCCCATCAAACTCCCTTTTTGAACGCGAAACTGCCGAAGATGCAGGAGGAGCTGGCAATTAACTTGATGGGACTATACACGATTACCCGTCTGCTTGCCAAACGAATGGCAGCTCAACGCCAAGGGATCATTATTAACGTCTCCAGTTTAATGGGCAAAGTCGCCGCGCCGACGATGGCGACGTATTCCGCCACCAAGTTTGCGATTTTAGGCTTCACCCAAGCCTTGCGGGGCGAACTAGCACCCTATAATATCCGGGTGATTGCCTTGCTCCCCTCCCTCACGGATACTGATATGGTGCGGGGTTTACAGCTATTTCGCTGGGTTATGCCCATGACACCTGAGCAAGTCGCCAAAGCCCTAGTCACGGGACTGCAAAAGGATTCACCGGAAATCCTGGTGGGATGGCAAAGTCATTTAGCCGTCTGGTGCAGTCGGATTGCGCCGTGGCTGATGGAGAAGGTATTAAAAATGGCAGCGCCTCTCTCCCGCACGGGTGCATTACCCCCTGTGGTTCCCAGTCATCATTGAGCCGAATTGGACAATTGTGGATAAGGCTTGGCAACCTAATAGGGGCTTGGCAACCAAGCCCCTACTCAAAACTACGCCAGACGCCGACTAATACACCCTGTACCTCTACCTTTTCTGTTTCCACTTCTATGGGCGGATAATTAGAATTAGCAGGTTGCAGGGTGATCCTATCCTCTTGCCGATAAAAATGTTTTAATGTTGTACCGTATCCTTCGACTCTAGCGGCGACAATCTGACCATTTTTCAGTTGATCGGGTTCAGGAACAGGCTGCATAATCACCAAATCACCTTCTCGAATTAAGGCTTCAATCATGCTATCCCCTGTAACCCGGAGGGCAAAGTTACCGGGTTGGGTGAATAAACCGGATAAATCAATCCGATCCATCCCATCGGTAAAGGGTTCCACCATCCCCCCCGCCGCGATCGCACCCAGAACAGGTACTCCTGATGCCGTACTGCTGAGAATCCGAATCGTCCGGGCTTTGCCTTCTGTCCAATCGATATATCCTTTATTGCGTAAATGTTCGAGCCGACTCTGAATCGGTGCAGGCGATCGCAGGTTCATCGCCCGCATCATTTGCCGGATTGAGGGCGCGTGTTGGGCGGTTTGAATATAGTCAACCAGCCAATTATAGAGTTCTTTCTGGGCTTGGGTGAGGGGTTCCATAATCCTACAAATTACACTAGAGTTTGACGGTACAGGTCGCGGGTGCAGATGGCTTAACCATCGTTTTACCTCGTGGGACTCCGACCTCAACGAAGTAGGTCGGAGGGGGATAGAGGTCAAACCACGCCCTTCGACTTCGCTCAGGGCAAGGTTTGACAACCCAACTGTTGATACCAGTCCGGTATTTCGTTGCAACA
>NZ_JAVJNP010000219.1:0-46211 GCF_040217205.1 Coleofasciculus sp. A1-SPW-01
TTAACGAAAAATAGGGCGTTTCGGCTTTTAGAAGTTAGTTTGACCGAACCGAATTCTGTACGGTTTTTCCCCCTTGTCTTCTTTCCTTCCTTGTCCCCTTGTCTTGTCTCCACCCTTAAATAAAAAACCTACACCTGTCAGGGGGACGGGAGGGGGATCTAAAAGGGGGGAACGAGGGGGGTTGGGGGACGGAAGTGGGACGGAAGGGGGATCTATAAGTGAAGAGGGGGATGTGAAGGGGATGAAGATGAGCTGGGGGTGAGGGCTGTAGCCTGACATGCTGCCAAATTGTCCAAATCTCCACAGGAGAAATTAACCCAAATGGGTATACCTTAAATGTTCCATAAGTCTGACAATTATTTATAATATTTTCTAAGGGAGACTAAAAAAAGGATATCGCACTTTAACCCTAAAGCGGCAGATTTACAAAACCTGCATTTTGTTAAGCTTCAATGAAGTATAAGATTAAATAAAATTTACTATATTAATTACCTAAAAAAGGGAAACTAAAGAGTCGATTAATCGTCATTTATTATGAGTACTCCTGACACGACAATAGGCAACAACCAATGACATACAAGATGAACACAACAGTATTGACCAATTGCTGGTTGGTGGTTGCCAATCTATTCGCCATGACCAAGAAAAAAAGTAAACGAACCCACTATCTACTGTTGACGTTACTCCTGGCGGGCTTACCAACGGGGGGACTGGCTCAATCGGTTGTTGAATCGCCAGATGGGACAGGTACTATTGTCACACCCAATGGGGATCAGTTTGACATTACCGGGGGACAAACTTCTGGGGATGGGGTGAATCGTTTTCATAGCTTCAGTGAATTTGGTTTAGACGCGAATCAAACCGCTAATTTTATTTCTGATCCTAATATTAAAAACATTCTGTCCCGTGTGACAGGTGGCGACCCTTCCGTCATTAACGGGTTGCTGCAAGTGACTGGGGGAAATTCTAATCTATTTTTAATGAATCCTGCGGGTATTGTCTTTGGTGAAAATGCTCAACTTAACGTTCCCGCATCCTTTACCGCTACAACCGCTACGGGTATTGGTTTTGGGGACAATTGGTTTAATGCACAAGGGGCAAATAATTATGCCACATTGATTGGTCAACCCAATGCTTTTACGTTTAACACCGCCAACCCCGGATCAATTATTAATGCAGGTGATTTGGGGGTAGAAGCCGGACAAGATTTAAGCTTAATTGGGGGTACGGTTGTCAGTACGGGTAGCTTAACCGCGCCAGACGGAGGAATTAGTGTGACCACTGTCCCTGGTGAGAGTATGGTGCGGATTAGCCAACCTGGATATATGCTGAGTTTAGAGGTTCAACCCTCTGCGTCAATCCCATTAACTCCCCTAAATTTGCCTCAGTTGTTAACCGGGAGTGGACAAGTAGCGGGTGTGGAGGTGAGTAGCGGTGGAGAAGTTAAGTTAGTTGGGTCAGGTATCGCTGTAGAAAATGGGGATATCGTGGCGCGTGATCTGAATTCCCAGACGGCTACACTATCCGCTCAACAGAATCTCACGTTAGTGGAGAGTCAATTACAAACAACGGGAGATTTAAATCTACTGGCAAAGGATACAGTACGGGTGCGGGATAGTCTGGTCAATCCGTTTCTTGCCCAAGCTGGGGGAAATCTCTACATTCAGGGGAATCAGAGTATTGATATCTTAGCGCTAAATCATCCACAAACACCGTTTCAAAGTGGTGGAAATCTCAGTTTAGTCAGTGATGGCAAGGTTTCTGGCGATGCTCACTTTACCAGTGGAGGAAATTTTTCGATTCTTAATTTATCGGGAGAGCCAGGTAATTTTGTTAGCCTTTATGACCCAATTATTCGGGTTGATGGTGATGTTGAGTTTGGTAATTACACAGGCGCAGCTCTTTTGGTAGAAGCGACAGGTAGTATCCAGGGGGGCAATATTACGATTACTAGACCCGATGATTCTCTTGATGCTAATGTAGGAATTTCTAATTCAGATTTGGAGCTTTTGACCAGTCAACCAACCCTGATTTTGCGAGCAGGGTTGAATGCGGTAACTTCGACTAACGTTCCTGCAACTCAAGGTTCAACCAATTTTCAAACACCAGGATCGCCGTTATCGCTGCCACCAGGAAGTATCAATGTAGGAAATATTAACACTTCCGATGAAGTTTCTGAGTCTAACCAAGCTAATGCCGGTCCTGTAATATTGTTTGCCACGGGTGACATTATTACAGACACTATAACGGCGACGACAAGTAGGGGTAGTGGAGACGATTCTGGTTTTGTCAATCTGTCGGCTCAAGGAAATATTACGACTGACACTATCAACACCAGTGATAAAGGACAGGGGAATGCGGGTTCTGTAACAGTAATAGCTGGAGGGAATATAAGCATTAATGATATAGATGCTAGTGAGCAAGGACAAGGTAATTCAGGCGACGTAACCTTGACAGCAGGGGACTCGATTACAATTCTAGGCAATATCGATCAGACGGCTCTTCCACCAGGGAATATGGGTCAGCTTCAGATCACACCTAACCAAACCAACCCCATACCCAATCCCCAACCCCAACCCAATCCCCAACCGCCACCCAATCCCCAACCGCCACCCGAATCGATTCCTGAACAGATTCCTGAACGGATTTTTGTTTATGAACGGATTCCTCTTTATGAACGGATTCCGGAACCAATTCCTGAACCGGAACCAATTCTGGAAGTGGAAGTGGAACCGGAACCAATTCCTGAAACCGAACCGATTCCTGAACCGCAACCGGAAGTGGAACCGGAACCAATTCCTGAACCAGAACCAATTCCTGAACCGCAACCGGAAGTGGAAGCCGAACCAATTCCTGAACCAGAACCAATTCCTGAACCGATTACTGAAGCGGAACCCAATCCGGAACCGGAAGCGGAACCGGAACCAATTCCTGAAGCGGAACCAATTCCTGAACCGATTACTGAAGCGGAACCCAATCCTGAACCTAATCTAAATAGTACAAACCCAAGTGTTAATGAACCGAGTGATAACAACCAAAACCAATCCCCCTCTGACAACAACCAATCTACTACAACCCAAGAGCAATCCGAAACAAACCCGCCGATAGATTCAACTCAAACGGATTCTGTAGCTGAGTTTGAAGAAAAATTCACGCAGCAATTCAAGGAATATTTAGAGCTACCTGGAGATATTTCTCTGAGAACCCTAGCAGAAAGCCGGGAAATTCTCGCTAATACTGAAAAATCAACGGGAGCTAAACCCGCACTCATCTATGTCGGTTTTGCGCCCCAAACGATTACTACCGATGGGGCAACAAATGTACCCTTCCCAACTCCAAGTCCTCAAGATCAGTTAGAAATACTGCTGGTAACTGCTCAAGGAACCCCAATTCGCAAAAAAGTAGAAGGAGTAACCCGTGAGCAAGTCCTGAAAGTTGCTAATGAATTTCGTTTGCAAGTTACTAATGTCCGTAGCCAAAAAGGTTATATTGTGCCGGGACAGCAACTCTACAACTGGTTAGTGAAGCCATTAGAAGATGAATTCCAAGGTCAAGGGATCGAAAATCTCATTTTCCTCCTCGATAGTAACTTGCGCTCCGTTCCAGTGGCGGCACTCTATGATGGTGAACAGTTTCTCATCGAAAAGTATAGTGTTGGCTTAATGCCGAGTCTTAGCCTCACTGATACCCGTTATGAGCCTGTTACCAACATGGAAGTTCTGGCAATGGGAGCCTCGCAATTTACTGATAAACAACCATTACCAGCGGTGCCAGTAGAGTTATCAGAAATCACCCAGGATATATGGCAGGGAAAATCATTTCTCAATGAATCATTCACGGTGAATAACCTAAAACAACAGCAACAACGTCAGCCTTATGGCATGATTCATTTGGCAACTCATGCTGATTTCGTGCCAGGAGATCTGAGTAACTCCTATATCCAATTTTGGGATAGTAAACTGCGACTTAATCAACTGTCTGAGTTAGGTTTAAACAAGCCAACGGTAGAGTTATTGGTACTAAGCTCTTGTCGCACGGCATTGGGGAATGAGGAAGCGGAATTAGGCTTTGCTGGGTTAGCTGTTAAAGCGGGGGTTAAGTCGGCGGTGGGGAGTTTGTGGTATGTGAGTGATCAAGGAACCTTGGGGTTAATGACTGAATTTTATCAGCGGCTCAAACAAGCTCCAATTAAGGCAGAAGCTATCCGCCAAGCTCAATTAGCTATGCTCAACGGGCAAGTTTATACACAAGATGGAAAACTGATTACCACTCAGGATATGATATCTTTACCACCGGAACTGGCTAGGTTAAGAGATCAAACCTTTGAACATCCTTATTACTGGAGTGCGTTCACAATGATTGGTAGTCCCTGGTAATTTTTCATTTGTCATTTGTTATTTGTCATACTCGCTCCCTTGAGAAGCAAGCTACGTTTATGTAAGGGTTTGAAGCATATTCACATAACTTAACATCGTTCAGTTTATTTCCACCAACCTACTTAGTGAGAGCATCGTGCTTGCTACTTAATACCCAATTGAAATGCATGACGAGCTTAGGTGGAATGGTACTGACTTAAGGTTTTAGGTTGGGTTTTGACTTCGCTCAACCAAACAAAATCTAGGGCTAAGGTTCCCTTACTACGAACCCAAGCTAATCTACCAAATTGTGTGCCACGCCAGTACCCTCGTAAGCTAAGTAAGCTTTCCATAGTTGGTTGGAATTAATTTTTGACCGTAGTTAATTTACACAATCTACACCTTGGACACTCTGTCAATTAAGTTTTAATGAAGTTTAGCAAACATACAATGTACAATGCTATCCTAAACATAAGGCATAGATTAAATTATTGATAGTGCTGGGGGAATTATCCGGAAATCAATCATAAGGATTGAATAGTGAATTACATTTGTAAACACCGGGGTTGCATATATTGAATAAATACATAATAACTGAGACAGATTATTGATTTTTATTCATAATTTTTAACTTAAACTAAATAGTTATATAATATAAAAATGCACTGTATTAATTTTGCGAAAAGCCATAAAATTTTTAAATAAAACGTAAATTTTAAATCAACTTAATTTAGTCTTAATTTATCAAGCAAAGACCCATGAATCAGAGGAAAATAGCTGTGGGGTTAACTAAGGAAAGATGGCACCTGACCAAGTTATTAACTTGGCTAACTGAAAATAGTAAAGTCAATAGCATTTTACTATGGACGTTAGTTTTAGGATTCTTTCCCACTGGCGTTGAGGCACAACCTGTGCCAGCCAATGATGGAACAAATACTCAAGTAGACGCCAGTGGCGACAAATTCACGATTACTGGCGGTCAAACTTCTGGAGATGGCGCTAATCTTTTTCACAATTTTAGTGAGTTTGGCTTAGACGCAAACCAGACTGCTAATTTCATTTCTAATCCCACTATTCAGAATATTTTATCCCGTGTGACGGGGGGAAATGCTTCACTAATTAATGGGTTGATTCAGGTAACGGGGGGCAATTCCAATCTGTTCTTGATGAATCCGGCGGGGATTGTGTTTGGTCAAAATGCCCGGTTAGATGTACCTGCATCTTTTACGGCAACGACAGCGACAGGGATTGGGTTTGGGGAGAATTGGTTTAGTGCGATCGCGTCTAATGATTATACCTCTCTTGTCGGTCAACCCAATGCTTTTACGTTCAACACATCTAACCCTGGGGCGATTGTCAATGGGGGGAATTTGGAGGTTGGCAAAGATTTAAACTTCGTTGGTGGTACAGTGGTGAGTACAGGTAACTTGGAAGCCCCTAAGGGACAAATTACCATTACCACAGTTCCCGGTGAGAGTACAGTTCGCCTCAGTCAACCTGGACATTTGTTAAGTCTAGAAGTTCCAGCGGGAGATGCACCTATTAATCCCCTATCTTTACCGGAATTGCTGACAGGTTCGGTTGATGTTCCAGATGTTGGAGTCAATAGCAACGGAACGGTAAAACTCTCAGCGTCTGGTATTCCGATTGAACCTGGAGATATTGTTGCCAAAAATGTTATTGCTGAGACAGCAACCTTATATGCACGGCATAACCTAACCTTAGTTGAGAGTCAGTTACAAACCACAGGTGACTTGAATTTATTAGCACAAGATACCGTGCGTGTGCGCGATAGTGTGACCCATCCTTTCCTTGCCCAAGCTGGGGGTAATCTTTATATTCAAGGCAATAACACCATTGATATATTGGCATTAAATCATCCCCAAACCCCTTTTCAAAGTGGCGGTAATCTCAGCTTAGTCAGTGATGGGGATATTTCAGGTGATGCTCATTTTACCAGTGGCGGAAGTTTCTCGCTGCTGAATTTAGTCGGTAATCCGGGTAACTTTGTCAGCTATTTTGATCCGATTATTAGCGTTGATGGGGATGTTACGTTTGGTGATTATAACGGGGTAGCGCTAAAGATAGAAGCGACAGGTAGTATTACCGGGGGAAACATCACCATTACTGGACCCGATACGATGTTGACGGGTGATGACCCAGATATTGAAATTTTGACCAGTTCTCCCTCCGTAATTCTGCGGGCGGGATTGACAGCATTAAATAATCCTGTCAATGTTTCTCCTTCTACCCCTTTCCTCGATGTCAACTCGAATACAACATTTAATTCGACTGAAACCTCTGCTTCACTAGGCAATATCACCGTCAATAATATTGACACATCTAGCAACGATTCTGCCTATGATTCTGGCAAAGTAATATTGTCAGCTACAGGAAATATTACGGTTAACGGTAATATAGATACTAGCAATCAAGTCGATAGCAATTCTGGAGATATTAATATATTAGCGTCTAGTGGTGATATCTCATTAGAAAATATTTCTAGCAGTAGTAATCAATTCGGAGATGCTGGGTCTATAAATGTATTGGCAAGTTCTGGAAGTATTACAGTTAATGGCAATATCAATACCGCTAATACCCTATCAGGAAATTCCGGCAATTCTGGAGACGTTGACTTAACCGCTGCTGATGAAATTATTACACGTAATATAGATATGAGGAACCAGGGAAACGGGGAGTTAGGAACGGTCAGTTTAAGAGCTGGAGGCAGCATTACAACGGGTAATATAACCCCAGAGGAAGAGTTAATGAATCAAGGGCGGTTAATTATCACCGAAAATACACCCATTACTGATCCAGAAACCCCTCCATTTACTGATCCGAGAACTGATCCAATTCCTGATCCGGGAACCGATCCAGAAACCCCTCCATTTACTGATCCGGAAACCGATACCCCTATTAATCTAGTTGATATAATACCTCCTGATCTTGATGAGGACGCTGATTGGCAGATTGATCCGGATCAACTCATTTCTGAAGGTGAGGAAGAGTCTCCAATTATAACTTACGAAAGAAGTCCTTCTCGCCCAGAAGATAATCCCAGTGAAACAAATTCCCTGAATCCTGAAGATAATACCAGTGAGACGAATTCCTTAAACCCAGAAGATAATACCAGTGAGACGAATTCCCTGAACCCAGAAGATAATCTGAATAATTCCAGCGATACAACTCTCTCTGAACCGACAAATCAACTGACTAACTCCAGCAATCCTAGTCCTAGCGAAACGAGTAGTAATCCATCCGTCTCTGCTGAAACCCCATCCAGTGAAGCGAATAGCAATCCATCCACCCCCGCTAACAACTCATCCAGCGAAACGTCATCATCAGGTAATTCTGAGTCATCCCTCCAATCTGTTGATGCCTCAGAGGAAAACTTTACCCGGCAATTTGTAGACTATTTAGGCTTACCTACAGATATTCCTCTAGTCACACTCGCTAAAAGCCGGGATATTCTCAGCAACATTGAGAAAACTACAGGAGTTAAACCCGCGCTGCTTTATATCAGTTTTGTCCCACCAGATAGTTCTAATCAGGCAGAAAATTCATCATCTTCAAACCAAAATATTCCCCGCAAAACCCGCAATCCTCAAGACCAATTAGAACTACTACTGGTTACCGCTAATGGATTACCCATTCGCAAAAGAATCCCAGAAATCACTCGCCAACAAGTTCTCAACGTTGCGGATCAGTTTCGCTTAGAAGTCACCAATATTCGCAGTCGCCAAGGCTACATTGCTCCCGGTAAACGACTTTATGATTGGCTAGTGGCTCCCATGGACAATGAACTGCAAGCCCTCGGTATCGAAAACATAACCTTCCTAGTAGACTACGGCTTGCGCTCTATTCCTCTGGCGGCTCTTTACGATGGTCAACAGTTTTTGATTGAGAAATACAGTGTTGGTTTAATGCCGAGTTTAAGCCTGGTAAATCCCAACTACGCCCCCATTGAAAACATGGAAGTTTTAGCAATGGGAGCGGCAGAATTTACGGATCAAAAACCTTTACCTGCTGTCCCCGTAGAATTATCAGCTATTACCCAATCCCTGTGGCAAGGAAAATCTTTTCTGAACGATACATTTACTTTAGAAAATCTCAAAGCACAACGTCAACAGCAACCTTTTGGCATTATCCACTTAGCCACTCATGCTAATTTCCAATCGGGAGAACCGAATAACTCCTATATCCAACTTTGGGACAGGAAGCTGCGACTCAATCAATTACCTCAATTAGACTGGAATAATCCTCCCGTTGAACTCTTAGTTCTCAGTGCTTGTCGCACCGCATTGGGGAATGAGGAAGCGGAATTAGGGTTTGCTGGATTAGCGGTTCAAGCGGGCGCAAAATCAGCCGTAGGAAGTTTATGGTATGTCAGTGATGAGGGAACTCTAGGATTAATGACCCAACTCTATCAAACCCTCAAACAAGCCCCTATTAAAGCAGAAGCACTGCAGCAAACTCAACTGGCAATGTTGCAGGGACAAGTCTATGTCCAAGGGGGTCAGCTGATTGCAGGTAATAAATCAGTCCCGTTACCACCTGAATTAGCCAGATTAGGAGATGGCAACTTTGAACATCCTTATTACTGGAGTGCGTTCACTATGGTTGGTAGTCCTTGGTAATTCGTCATTCGTCATTCGTCATTCGTTATTCGTCTTATGTCTTATATCATTCGTCTTATGTCTTATGTCATTTGGTCGGGGCGGGTTTTGCAGCCAAGCTAGGGATAACAATTAATATTAGTCCCTAAACCCGCCCCTACAGACAGATGCTTCTGGCATCACATCTGGAACATGACTCCCCTATCTCCCCCTGCTTCCCCCGCTCCCCCCGCTCCCCCAGCACCCCCTATCTAGCAGAATCCCCAGCACCCCCTATCTAGCAGAATCCCCATCGACAAGAGGTTCGTCGATAGAAGTGCAATCGTCCCACACCCAGATATAATCCATAGGGTTTTTCTCCTGCGGGAAAAGCGGTTACACCAAATAAATAAACTCCGCCCCAATAGGGATTATGCTGTGGCTGAAGACCAATAGTAAATGTGGTTCCCGGAGAAATCGGTTCGGCAAAACTAACAGAAACCGTTTTGGTTGCATCATCTCTGTTTACCGATTGCAACGGCAATTGTTCGCCTTTATTTCGAGCGGTTCCGGTAAATGCTAAAGTATCATCAAGTCTAAAACGGATAGTTTCGCTTCCTTCCCGTTGACTAATCGTCACCTTCTGTAAAGGTTCACCCGCATTTTCTGGAAGTTCTAAGGTGAAATAATACTTAGCCCCCCATACTCCCACATGATCAAATGTGGTGAACACATTAATCAAGCGCGGTGATTTTTCAAAGGAAACGGTACCATCAGCTTGCTGAACAGCGTGAATCGGGGCAATTGGCATTCCCCAGAGACTCGCTGTACTAAGGGTTAGGGCTAATACAGTGGAAACACGCATAACTCCATGTTTGCCCAACTACTGCCATGGGCTACTTACTGTTTATAATATTCGACATTACAAATCTGGGGGGCGATCGCGGTTCGTCAATTCCGAGGGAGGGCGATCGCTACTCCAAGCCCACCACACTTTACCACACTGGCATTGATAGAACTCTTGCCACTTTTTGCGATAATCTTCAGTCAGGACTGGCGATTGTCGATTAATCCAAACCCGTTGGGCTTCCATCGAAGAAGCATGACAGGTGGGACAGCAGAACTCTAAGGCATGAGTGGCTGATTTTGTCCATTGCGGCGGAAATGGGGTAAAAGCGTCCATAGTCTTATCGCTGGGTTGTAGCTTAAGGGGAGAGTCTGGTCTTGACCATCTCCTGTGCCTATTTTAGGGGTTTCCCTGCCCAGGCGTTTTGCATTTTAAGGTAAGCATGAGATAGTTGGGAAAATAAGTGTTTTAACTTTATCCTATAAATCTTCTAAGTTTGAGTCCCTCGGCTGATGAATCCAGAGCCAGAAATTCGCCGCTTGCGTGATCTAATGCCCGCCTCTGGGCGAATGCTGATCAAAATTATCAGTAAACCGCAACAGATGGCGGTGATTGAAACTCCTTTCCCGATGCCTTGGTCGAGAGATCGTCCAATCTATATTAACTTTGATCTGTGGCGTCGCTTACCTAGAGCGCAACGGGATATGCTGATCCTCAGCACCGTAAGTTGGTTGCTTAATATCAGGTGGTTTAAGCCCGATTTATATCAAGGCGTTGTCATTGCCGGATTGTTAGGGGGAATGGTGGAATTTGTGCAAGGCGATGCGGTGGGTGTCGTCGTGGCGACGGGATTGAGTGCGATCGCGGGGAGTCAAATTTGGCGCAGCACTCGCAGTTGTCAAACTCACTTAGATGCGGATACCGATGCGATTAAAGTCGCCCTGCGGCGTGGCTATACCGAAACAGAAGCGGCGCAGCATCTATTAGCAGCGATTGAATCCGTAGCTGAGATGGAAGGGCGACTGAGTTTAAATTTTACTGAACTAATTCGCTCTCAAAACCTGCGGGCGATCGCAGGGATTTCCCCTGTGGGGGTTCCGGAGAGTGTAAGACAGGAATAGTTAGGCGTTGCTGAATAAGCGTTGTGGTGAGGGGAAGCTGGGGAAGCTGGGGAAGAAAACAGCTTACGTCTTATGGTCGGGGCGGGTTTTGCAGCCAAGCTAGGGATAACAATCAATATTAGTCCCTAAACCCGCCCCTACACCTCAACACTCACCCACCTAGGGGATGTTAAGTTTTGATAACCTTGGGCATCCTGTTGATGGAAGCTGATTGTTTTGAGTCATGAAATCTTGAATATTAGTTACGGTGAAGATTTAATTTTGTCCATATTTCCTGGGAATCCGCAGCGTTTCTGGCGATACCTGATCACAGTTGCTCTAGTTGCGATCGCTTATACAGGTAGCGCTCAGTTTACCCTGTCATGGTTAGGATTGGGCGCTGAGGCGTCTCCAGTGTGGGTTGGTGCGGGGATTGCTCTGGCTGCCCTTTTTTTGCAGGGAAAACGGCTGTGGGTTGGTGTGGCGATTGGTGCATTTTGGCTCAATCTGTCTCTGGGAGCCTCATTTTTGGTGTCTCTGGGTTCGGTAATCGGCTGCACGTTACAAGCTGTTGTCGGTGCGATGGGATTACGTCGCCTGGATTTTAACCCAAAGTTAGAATGCCTCAAGGATGCTTATGCTCTAATTGTCTTTGGCGCGATCATTGCCCCCTCAATTAACGCCACGATTAGTACGCTAGTGAATTGCTGGGTAAATTTTATTCCATGGCATCAATTTGGACTAAATTGGGGAACCCTTTGGTTAGGAGACAGTATGGGAATCTTAGTATTTACTCCCTTACTGCTATTAATTGTTCAGGACTCTCCTCAGCGAATTTTGCCGCCAAATTATCCACCCCAACAAATTTTAGAAGCCGTCCTGTGCTGGAGTCTACTGGGGGTATTTAGTTGGCTAGTTTTCCAGTCTCGAACTACCTTTGCCCTATCCGACTATCCCCTGGAATATTTACCCTTTCCCTTTGTCGTTTGGGCGGCGCTGCGATTTCGGGTGTGGGGTGCGGTTCTTGCCAGTTTAATCGTTTCGGGAATGGCAATTGGTGGCACTCTCCAAGGAATTGGACCCTTTGTGGTGAAAACGGGAAGTACCCTAGGCGCAATTCTACTGCTACAAACGTTTATGGCAGTGGTAACAATAACTGCTTTAGTGTTAGCCGCCGCTATGTCAGAGCGTCAACAGGCAGAAGAACAACTGCGGGCTACCTTAGAACGCGATCGCTTGTTAGCAGAGATTGCCCTGCGGATTCGTCAATCCTTGGATTTAGACCAGATTTTGCACACCACTGTTGTGGAAGTGCGGCAATTATTACAGGCAGATCGTGTCTATATTAGTTATCTAGATGAAAATAACCACAGTAAAATTGCTGCCGAATCTGTTGCCTCTGCTTATAAATCTCTGTTGGGATGGAAAGCCTCAGAGAAACTGTTACAAGAAACCCAAGAATTATTTGCCCAGCGTCAAATTTTAATCCGGGATAATACGGAACGGGTTAATGTTACGCCCTATCTCAAAGACTTTTATCGGTGCTACCAGATTAAAGCGACTCTGGCAATTCCATTAATTCTCGATGATCAATTATTTGGACTCTTGGCGGTTCATCAATGCCACCGTTCCCGTCATTGGCAATCCTTTGAGGTGGATTGGTTAAGACGATTAGCGGTTCAAGTCACCATTGCAATTCAACAAGCTCAACTTTACCAACAAGTCCAAGGGCTTAATAGTAACCTGGAAAGTCAAGTGGCGGAACGTACCCTGCAACTTGAGGAAAAAATGCAGGAATTGCAACGGCTTTACGAACTAAAAGATGTGTTTTTACAAGCGGTATCCCATGATCTACGAACATCAATGATGGGCTTAATTCTGATGTTGAAGGGAACCCAAAACAACCCTGGTGAAACCGTTGCCCTGCCGAGCAGAATTCTGGATCGGCTGATTGAAAATAGCGATCGCCAATTGACGTTGATCAATGCCTTATCTGAAGACCATTTTAACCAAGGGCGGAAAATAGAACTCCACTGTCAACCTTTATGCTTAAATGAACTCCTCAGCCAAATCCTCACTGATTTGCAGCCGTTATTCAGCAGTAACCACGCTCAATTAACGATGGTTATTCCCCAAACCTTACCCCCGGTTAAAGCTGATCCGACTCAACTGCGGTGTGTGTTTCATCATCTATTGACGAATGCCCTTAAACACAATCTACCGGGGGTTAAGATTACGCTGACAGTAAGGGTTGAGAGGGATATGCTTCATTGTGCGATCGCCGATGACGGAATAGGGATGAGCAAACAGCAGTGCGATCGGCTGTTTAAGCTTTATGTTCGGGGATTGCACTCTCAACACTTAACCGGAATTGGTTTAGGCTTATATTTATGTCGGCAAATTATTAATGCTCACGGGGGACAAATTAGTGTTACCAGTGTGCCAACACAAGGATCAACCTTTAACTTTTCGCTTCCTTTGTATAGGAGTAAGGTGGGTATTGCGTAAGGTGGGCATTGCCCACCCTACCTCTAAATCCCATTCATCATCCAAAATGGAATATAGCATTTTCATTTGAATTGTTACCCATGAACATCCCCACCGCCCTAGTCAATGAACTGAAGCTCTACCTCAAACACCGAACCGACAATGGTGATCTGGAAGCGAAAACCTTATTAACTCAACTTGAACAGTTCACTAGCTCACCCACAGCCGCAGAGGAACAAGCCTTGTATTCCCAACCGCCAGCGGGGTTAGATGTAGGATGTTAGTATTTTCGTCATTTGTCCTTGGTCAGAGCAAGTTTTCTCGACAGATATTCAACATCCGCTGATCATTCTCACTCAGTTGACCCACAGGTTGATACTGATCAAGCTTAACGGTGTAGGGATAGGTTAAAGATTCGTAAGTGCGATCGAGATTAAGCTGTCTCCCCGCCGCCGCTACCGAGGTTTGTTGCTGATTCTCGATAGTATGAGCTAAAGCGGTTTGGTCGTAGGGGTTGACAACTCGGAGATTCATCTGTTTAGATTCTAGAGTGCCATGAAAACAGCTAAATTCAGATTGAGGTAAGTAAAGTGCCCCAACTAGCTGTCCTTCATTGGCTTGAAACACAATATATTCTTGACCAATCTGATTGGGTTGGGAGGATTGACCGTAAAGGTACGTGCCATCTGGGATTGAAGTGGCTGAAGCGGATACAGTAGATGGATTCGTTTCCCCAGTGGAACTATCCACGACTTGCTTGAGTTGTTGAGCGACGGCGATGGGTCTACTGGAGACATTCATTGTGAGTCCTACGGTGAGCAGTAACCCGGTTAGGGGTAAACGCCAAGGGAAAGACGGTTGACGTTGGGACTGAAAAAACTCAATGAATCGGCTAATCACCGTGGTTACCTCCTTTAAAATAATATCGAAACACCCTTAGAAAATTTGGAATTTTAGTACACAGTTGGTAGCCGCCCTAATTTGTTAAAGTAGATTTAAGCTAAAGTAGACGTTAGCAGGCATCCTTACTTTCTATCTAACCGTGAACCTGTCTCGGGTTTGCGCTGCCTTTATCCGGTTTCTCAACCGTCACAGTTCGCACGGGCAAAATTACGTTGGTTTGTAATTAGATTGAAGTATTCATCTCTCTCTAGTTAAACAATAAGGGATGATGCTTAAGTAGCGATTCCCTCGAAGGAATGAAAGTTAACTCACCCAGGAGAAGGTTTTTCTACGGACACAGTATTTTCAGGAGCTTCAATCGCTAGTCTGGGGATTGCTGAAGAAATTAATATTTTTTTACAAAAAAAGTGGTAGCGAACTGTGCTACCACTTCGATGGAATGTCGCCAACTTGGGCATTCACAAATAGTCTTTGAAAGTCTTTAAACCCGTTTAAACGGGTTTAAGCTTTGAGCCAGAACTTTAGTTCTTAGCTAAACTTGTCGTAGGGGATGCCAGCGTTTAGGGCGAAGACAGCGCAACTACAAACCAACTAACTGGCAATGTATTCCCGCACAGTGGCATGGCGTCGTCTGAGTTGGGCTAAAGCTTGATGCTCTAACTGGCGTACCCGCTCGCGACTGAGATTGAGTCTCTGTCCGACTTTTGCCAGAGATAGTTCATTCCCATCTTCTAAGCCAAAGCGGAGTGCCAAAACTTCCCGTTGTTGGGGGGTTAATTCTGCCAGGAGATTATCTAAATCTTGGCGCAGGGATTCCTGGGTGGTGTAATGAACCGGTGTCGGTCCACTATCTTCCAACAGATCAGATAATTCTGTATCTTGGTTATCCCCCACTCGCACATCTAGGGATACGGGTTGACGGGCGATGCTCAAATATTCGCGAATTTGGGCAGGTTCTAACTCCAACTCTTGACCAATCTCAGTTGGTGTGGCGTTACGCCCCAATCTCTGAGACAGTTCCCGTTGAACCTTTTTGATCTTATTCAGCTTTTCGGTAATGTGAATCGGTAACCGAATCGCACGGGCTTGTTGGGCGATGGCGCGAGTAATGGCTTGACGAATCCACCAGTAAGCATAAGTAGAGAATTTATACCCTCGCGTTGGGTCAAATTTCTCCACGCCTCGCTCTAATCCCAGGGTGCCTTCCTGAATCAAGTCCAGGAATTCCATGTTACGCTTCTGATACTTTTTCGCGATCGCTACCACTAGGCGCAGATTCGCTTCGATCATTTTACGCTTAGCTCGCGTTCCCTGGTTTATAATTTTCTTAAGGGCTGATTCCTCTAAATCAACGTGATCTGCCCACTCCTGCATCGTCGGTTCGCGCTCTAAGGTTTCCGCTAAGGCATCTTTTGCCTCCAAGAGCGGCATCATCTGCTGCACTTGCTTACCATAGACAATTTCTTGCTCATGGGTCAGTAGTGGCACGCGACCGATTTCATGCAGATAGGTGCGAACCATATCTGCCGAAAATGTGGGCTTGGTCGTTTTGGGTTTGGTGTTAACAGTGGGCATCTGTGAGTAGTGACTCCGTAAACGAGCAATAAATCTGTCGCGGATTTTGACCTCAAAAGCAAAAGCTATAGCCATCTCTCACCTTGAGGATACGTGCGCGAAGCGGTTGTTTACATCTACTAAAAGATGTATAGACTCCTACCTGTATTGAGTTGGGCAGGAGAGCGAACCGTAGATCAGGAGTTAAAGCGATTGACTCAGTTAATTGTCTCTTCGTTGATTCTGCGGCGTTTCCCAGCTTACTAACTCTGGGCTAGGAACAAGGCGAATGCGAAGTCATTATGAGTTTGCCTTAACTCTATAGTATTACACCTTTAGACGACGGTAAAGAGGTAAAGGTTCAACATTTCGGAAAAATCATCCGGCTGTGGCATCTGCTACTTTTCCTCCTGACACCGACAGGGTTCAACAGGTTGGCATTCTCTCCTAGTTACTATCATCGCCTAAAATACCGAGAAACGGATAGAGTTTAATCGGGGAAATAACCGAACTGATTTGGGGATAGATATCCTCCCAACCCCCTAGTCTGGCACAATGCCTTTTTCGTTAACGAGGACGGTTGACGAGGTGAGGAGGTGAGCCAGGACAAATTCCCAGGAGATGAAACGCCCCTAATTTTATAGCACTAGGCTCTAAGGTTAGGAGAAAAGAAGAAAAATTTAAATCGCTCAATCCCTTGATGAGTCAGTGTTTTTCTTCACTATTCCATAAGACACACCGAGCGTGTTACCGAGCGCAGTTCGGCTAGGCTCACTGACCGTTGAGGTAAGCGTTCGACTGAACTTTGACAGGCTCAGTTGCCGCGCTCACCGCCGAAGCCTTACGCCGAAGTCCGAGCCGAGGTGTTGCCTATTGCCAGAAAGCCTAGCGCGTAGCGCTATATCAGGTTCATTAACCCTTTTTCCCTATTCTCCCCATCCATTCAATACCAAATATTCCTCCACCCTGTCGAGATGGAAGAGTTTTTTTGGCGCAACTCGATAATCATGAATCATAGCAGGAGTGAAGCCTAAATCCAAGCCTCTATGTCAGAATATTATCATTTGCTGCTTCTTTCCCCTTTGTATTACTTTTGTTCTAAGAACAAAAACTCACAACTCTCAGGGCAACACTCTAGTAACTACTGTCCAGAGACGTTCCCACCACACAAGTCCGCTCTAACGTAGCACCATTTACATTGACCTCATCGAGTTCAGCACAAAGCAAATTCGCTCCCGTTAAATTTGCCCCTCCCAGATTCGCCCCGCGCAAATCCGCTTCCTCAAAATTGGCGTCACACAAGCTAGCACCTTGTAAATCCGCTTGCGATAAATCCGCCCCCTTCAGATTAGCACTGTTGAGATTCGCCCCCCGCAGATCAGCGCCTCGAAAATCGACGCCTTGGAGGTTGACACCCATAAGATTCGCGCCACTCAAAAACGCACCAGCAAAGGATACCTGAGTCAAATTCGCCCCCATTAAATTCGCGCCTCGGAGATTGCTCCCGCGCAAATCCGCCCCAGTCAAGTTGGCTTGCATCAGATTAGCGCCCAAACAATTTGCCCGCACATCAGCCGACACCAATTGAGCGCACAGCAGTTTAGCGCCATCCAGACGAGCACCGTTGAGATTAGCTCTCGACAAATTCGTACCCACCAGACTAGCGCCTGCCAAATTAATCTGTTCCAGTTGGCTCCCAGACAAGTCTTCGTCGTCTAGATTAGCACCTGAGAGCTGCTTGATTTTTCCTGCGCGAATTGCTTCGATTTCCATCAATTTTCCTGCGTGACTTAAACCTTAAGACGAAACATTTGATTGGGCTTCCTGAGGGGAATGGGAATCAAGCAACCACATCCCTGCGGCTATTTTAGGTTGATTTGCCTGTAAACTCATACCCTGTTGCATTCCCATCACCAGTAGTTCTAGAGCCTCAAGCAGTTTTGGGTCAAATACTGTACCCGCTGACGCCTGACAGTCGTTAAGTGCTTTTGCCAAAGGAGTCTCTTGGGATTGATAGTCCTTGAGCCGCTGTTGAAATGTGGTCATCAGTGCTAAAATCCTCGACTCCAAGGGAATTGCATCATAAGCCAAACCATCCGGTTGTCCTGAACCATCCCAATGTTCGCTTTGGTGGGTGATAATGTGAGCAATTGCCTGTAATTGGGGCATGACACGCAAAACCGAGGATTTGGGCATCGTTTCTTGTTGAGCTACCGTCTGTTGCTGCACCGTGGATTTTGCTGGTTCTAGGTCATCATCTACGGCTTGTAACGGCGCGAGGCGATGCAGCAATCCCGCTAATCGCAGCCGTTTGGTTTGCCATGCGGGTAAATCAAGCAATTGACCCATCGCTTCACAAAGGGTTGCCACTTCCGCCGCTGCCATGGGATTAGTTACATCAGCTTGATCGATGAGCTGTGCCATCCGCAAAAATGCCTGCACTTTATTAGACACTAAATTATTATCTAAGTCTTGCTCGGCAAGGGGCAAGTTCTGAAGTGGCTCATCCTCAGTTTGGTGTAATTCTTGTTCAAAGCTTTCGAGATATTCGACGACGCGAGACACAACCTCCCCAATATCATCGCGTTTTTTGCTGCCGAAGGCTGCTGTGATCTTTTGTGCTTGGTCGGTTAGGCGCTGTTGTAACTGTTGATCGTAACCGCCAATATGTGCGATCGCCAAATCTACCGTTTCCCGAACCAATTCCGGCTCAAATGTCCAGAACCCATAAAACTTGCGCTCCCGATCATCTTTGGGTGATCCTTTACTGCCATAATCCTCAGCCGATAGCTCTTGACATAAGACCATTGCTGTGTATGTCTCCGACATGATGATCAAATGCCATTCTTGAGCCACTGGATCAGAAGCATCTAAATCCAATAGTCTCACATTAGAGCGCTGGCTGGTGGGATGCTCCCCAAAACCAGTCTCCGCTGTCGCCAGAATTACCACTTGAGACGACTGTTCCGCTAAATCGCCATAGCGTTCTGCCTCTTGCATATACCATTTCCCCTGTTGAAATGCTGCAATTAGCAGAGGTTTTCCCTCTGACTCTAAGATGAAGTCTTCCAAGGCATGACACAGGGCGATTAAAGTGTTTTTATGATAAACACCAAAATTCAGCGGTCGCTTACCGCCGCGATGAGCTGTGTCTAACTTTTGTAATATTGAACCTTGCAGCATGATCAAACCTTGTCTGAGGGGTTCAGGGGAAAGTGGGTGTGTAGAGACGTGCCATGGCGCGTCTGCCATGGCGCGTCTGCCATGGCGCGTCTGAGAGCAGGGGAGAATTTTAACCGATGATTTTATGTTAATTATGATACATTTTAGGGTTGAATTTCTCCAAGCAGTTCGAGTTGGCGATAAACGGATAGGAGCAACTACCCCGCTGTAACCAGTTGTTTAGGCGGCGTCTTAGCTGAGGCTTCAATCGGAGCCGCTAATGCCTCCTCTAAATCCGCACAGCCCAAGCGCTCCTCTAAAATTTTCATCACTTCGCGACCAAAATCATCGGGATTTTGCCGCCAAGCTTGCAGACAAACCTCACCCAAGAAAGAGCCTAGGGGTTCGGGATTCCAGAGTAGCTTTTTCGCTGTCCAAGGCATTAAACTCATTGGATCATAGTCTTTTTCGAGAATATTGTTCTCAAAAGCGTAGGCTTCCAAATGAGTATGGGGTTGTAGTCCGATAAAGAAGATAGCGGGTTCCACCTTGTCAGCACCAAAGATTCGCTCTAACTCCCGGTGATAGGCAATGGTTTGGCGAATGGTGTCCGGTCGCTCATCTATTACATTAAAGGAATAGTTGACCGAAACCAAGTCATTAAAGCCCCCTGCTTTCAAATCCCGACAATTTGCCAATACTGTGCGGAGGTTATACCCCATCCGCATCTTCCGGACTAATTCCTGGGAACCACTGGTAATACCGATTTCAAAGTAGTTCATCCCGGTTTTTACCATCAAGTCGCATAATTGGGGGGTGAGATTATCTGCCCGAATGTATGCCGCCCAGTGAATGTCGGTCATCCCAGAATCGAGAATTTTCTGCAACAGTTCCACCGCATCGTCGATAAACTTCCGGGCGGGGATAAACTGAGCATCGGTAAACCAGAAGTTGCGGATACCTCGGTCATAAAGCTGGCGCATTTCGGCAACCACTTCATCAGCGGGATTGATCCGTACTTGTTTACCTTCGACGACGGTGTAGATGCAGTAGCAGCAGTTGTGGGGACAACCCCGTTTAGTTTGCACCCCAATATAAAAGTCGCTTTCTTGAAAATAATAATCAAACGCCGACCAGATACTTTGGATATAGTCGTAATTACAAGCGGTTTTTTCTAGGGGAGTTGGGCGTTCATGAATCATGCGATCGCGCGGCTGCGTTTCACCCACCACATAACAGCGCTCATCAGCAAACGATTCACCCCGCAGGAGTTTCTCTAGCAGGGTTTCACCTTCGCCAACGGAGACAATTGTCCCGTTGGGTAATTTAGTCTTCAGTTGTTCATAAAATACACTCACTGCACCGCCGCCAACCATCACCCGTGCCTCTGGGTTGTAGGTACGAGCGCGTTTAAGTCCCCGGCGAATCAATCCTAAATTACGCCACAGTTCAGTATAATAGGCGGCGGCTAGGCGTAAGCCGCCGATCGCCCCGCGTAACTTGACAAAGGGGTTACTGGCGTAGTAGAACTCGAAGGCATTTTGCAAGGGGTTACCTCCTCTACCGCCAACTGGCGCATAGATTTGAATATCGCGCCAGGAGAATACCAACAGCGTCGGTTGGAATTCGTCAATACAGGCGTCGAGCGATCGCGAAAAATCCAGGGGAGGTACAGTGCCTAAGTCAAAGATGCGCTGTTCTACCTCTGGGAAAAGTTTGTGAACGTGATCGGCTAGATAGACAACACCAATCGGGAAAATCGGGTTGCAGGGGAGGCGCACATAAAGAATTTTTGGTGACATTATAAATTTTATCTGGGATAAATCGGCTTTTATGAACAGGGTTGGCTCGGTTGAACTGGGCAAATCTCCAACCCAACTTGGATGAAAACCCGGTGTACGCAGACGTTTAAGCCCTCACCGACCGGGAGATAATAACACAGCCCCAGCCCAGCTTTCTCAGATATTTGATTTCTTTTTCACATAACTTAACTTTACTTTAACAAGATTGGGTTCTGACCTCAAGCGTATGCTATTTTTTTTCGTGGGGTTCATCGTTGAGAGTCTGAGGGAGGTAATCTAAGCAATTTTACCTAAGGCGTTCAAATTGAGGGTCTTAACCCTAGGTAGAAGTTCTTATCCCCAGGGATGGGACAAATTAGCCATTTAGCGGTGATCGCTGGGACGAGATTGGCGAAAATATACCTAAATTGGTAGTCGGATTTACAACAGGGAAGGAATCACAAGTGCTAAGTTAGGTGAAGTAATAACAAACAGAATTCATTTAGTACCTCACTCAGCAGTTATGACTCAGATACTTGATCCCCTACCCTCTGATAATCAAACTCACATTGTCTGTTGCTATGTAAACGCCACGAGCCAGATTCAAATTGCTCGGATTACAAATATTCCCAATTGGTATTTTGAGCGTGTGGTTTTTCCAGGACAGCGCTTAGTCTTTGAAGCCCTACCCCAGGCGCTATTAGAGATTCACACCGGGATGATGGCAAGTGCGATTCTCTCGGATACCATCCCCTGTACTCGCTTGCTGATCGCTCAAGACGGTAATCCGACGTCGTCTTCTGACGCTAAAGCCGTTGTACCACCGACTGATGATAATAAGCCCAGTGAAAAAACAATTAGTCATAATAGCACCAGCCAAGCGCTTTTAGCTGTGGCAACAGCTCACTAGATAACAAAAGCCATTAAAAAACAAAGATTAAGGGGGTTGTTCAGCCGAGCAACCTCTTACGTTACGATTGGGGCATTGACATCCTCACCACGCCATCTTCAAAAAGGTGGTCGCTTTTGGGGGGTTGACAGCTCTACGCACACCGCCTCACAAGAGGTCTTACACGCACTCCCTGTCCGTTTTAAGTCTCGGAATGCCCTCCCGCGACTACATGTATCGTTCAGTTCAAAAAACACAAAATAATGCTTTTTGTTTGCCTCCAGGTCGGATTGTCCGTTGCCCTTCAGTCTTTCCCTATCGCGGGCTGCGGTCCCGGTTTCAACTCATTATATGAGTGTATATCGCTGCAAGCTTAGGCGGGGATTTCAACCGCTGTTATTATAGCGCAAGTCGTCCTTCCTAAAAGGACGAGGCTTTAGACCCATCATTTCCGGTAAACAGGCTAAATTTGAGGCATCAAGTTGTGAATCTGCCCGACTTTATCTGGTTGTGGAAAATAGCCGCTTGGTCAATGGGTTTGTCCCTCGCGGCTTATAGTCTGTTGGCGGTAACGGGCAGTGTTATGTTCACGAAACGGCGCTCTCAACACCCCAAACCAAAATGGTTGCGACCTTTACACTACATCATCGGATGGGTAATGGTCAGTTTGGTCTTGCTGCTCCTGGGAATTGGTGTAGTGGGTACTATCGGTCATTATGGCAATCTCGGACATTCTGGACACTTGATTGCCGGATTAGCTGTCGTAGCGTTGGTTGCCGTGTCCGCTGGAAGTTCCACCCAGATTAGTCCCCAACACCCTTGGGCGCGGGCGGTTCATCTGGGAACCAATATTGCTTTATTTGTCGGATTTGCCTGGGTGTCCTATACCGGATGGCAGGTGGTGCAGAAATATTTGTGAGCAGGGGTGTAGGGGCGGGTTTTACAGATAACTTATGGCGACAAACTGATAACTTGACTAAACCCGCCCTTGGGGGAGCGATATAATAGAAAGTCGTTAGCTGGCTAGATATAATCATAATCCAGCGAGACGATTGCTACCTATACCTAACCAGGATTAGCGGGGGCGGATATCAACTAACTAATATGATAGGTGGGACATAAGTCCTGTAGAGTTTACAGGGAAACAAACTATGAACAAATTAATTGGATTAATTATCATCGCCGCTGCTCTCGTGGGAGCCGCTCTCGGTTGGCAAGGAGTATCCTTTCCGTTTTTGGGAGAACTCTTTGGGGATGAAAACCGCACCGCGAACCAAATTATCGAGTCAGTTCCAGACACGGCAACCGACCAAGGGGCAACACAACAAGCTGAAGCGGGAAATCAGCCCACTCAGCCAACGGCTCAGGCTCCTGCGACGATTGGTCAAGCCCAAAATAATCAGGGTACAGCTCAAGCCCCTCAAACCACAGTGGGTCAAGCGGATACAGGCGCGGGTGAAGCGACAGAGGAGTCCGAACCGATTACGGCTCTCTGGTAACGTGATTGACTAAATCTGTACGGACTGGCTAGGGCGCGTCTAACGTTTTATCTAATGAACTTTTGCAGTGATATTTTAATTGTGGGCGGTGGCGTGATTGGTTTGGCACTCGCCCTAGAGTTGAAGTGGCGGGGGGCGACAGTCACGGTATTAACTCGCGACTTTAAACAAGCAGCGACTCTAGCTGCCGCTGGTATGTTAGCCCCTCATGCGGAAGCCATTCCCGACAGTCCGATGCGGGAATTATGTGGGCGATCGCGATCGCTCTATTCCCAATGGTGTACCAAACTGGAACAGCTTACGGGTGTGGCGACAGGATATTTGCCCTGTGGGATTCTCGCCCCCGTCTATGAAGATGCTGCCGCCTCTCAGTCTGACGTCGGGAATTGGTTAGATAAACAGGCGATTCATCTATATCAACCTGGTTTAGGGGCAGATGTGATTGGTGGTTGGTGGTATCCCGAAGATGGGCAAGTCGATAACCGCGCCTTGGCACAAGCCCTGCGATTAGCCGCTCAAGAATCAGGGATTGACCTGCGCGAAGGCGTAACCGTTGAGGCAATTGAGCAGCAAAATCGTCGCGTTTGTAGCGTCAGAACCTCGGTTGGTGAATTTCAGGCTGATCAGTATGTCTTAGCAACAGGGGCTTGGTCTAACCAACTGCTACCTATACCCGTTTATCCGAAAAAGGGTCAGATGCTGTCGGTACAAATACCAGTCAATCCCCATCAGCCCTTACCCCTACAACGGGTGTTGTATGGACCCGATACCTACTTAGTTCCACGTCGAGATGGGCGGTTATTGATTGGTGCAACCAGTGAGGATGTGGGATGGCAATCGGATAATACGCCAGCAGGAATTCACACCTTACTATCACGAGCAATACGGTTATATCCATCCCTACAGGATTGGTCAATTCGGGAATGCTGGTGGGGATTTAGACCCGCCACCCCCGATGAATGTCCGATCCTGGGAGTCAGCCCTTGTGAAAATCTAACCCTAGCGACGGGACATTATCGTAACGGTATTCTCCTCGCCCCGGTGACAGCCCAGCTACTGGCAGACTGGATGGAAACGCAAACCGCTGATCCGCTATTAGACCATTTTCGATACGATCGCTTTTATCATCAATCCTCCTCAAATTTAATGATTAGCTCTCCACTTACGCCTGTATCTCCCCAAAACATCTCAGTGACAGAACCCGCAAAATCTGACCCCTTAATTATTGCAGGTCGAACATTTCACTCCCGCCTGATGACCGGTACAGGGAAATATAGCACCATTGAACAAATGCAACAGGGGATTGCGGCGAGTGGGAGTCAGATTGTTACCGTAGCCGTGCGGCGGGTGCAAACCAAAGCCCCGGGTCATGAAGGATTAGCAGAGGCGCTGGATTGGACAAAAATCTGGATGTTACCCAATACCGCCGGCTGTAAAACCGCAGAAGAAGCGGTGCGGGTGGCGCGGTTAGGACGGGAAATGGCAAAGTTATTGGGGCAAGAGGATAATAATTTTGTCAAGTTAGAGGTGATTCCTGACCCGAAATATTTATTACCTGACCCGATTGGCACTTTGGAAGCCGCTGAGAAACTGGTGAAAGAAGGGTTTGCCGTACTACCGTATATTAATGCTGACCCCATGTTAGCTAAACGATTGGAAGAGGTGGGCTGTGTCACAGTAATGCCATTGGGTTCTCCGATTGGTTCAGGACAGGGGATTAAAACGGCGGCAAATATCCAAATTATTATCGAAGAAGCGGGAATTCCTGTGGTCGTAGATGCGGGGATTGGATCGCCCAGTGAAGCGGCGCAAGCTATGGAGATGGGGGCAGATGCAATACTAGTGAATAGTGCGATCGCGCTAGCCAAAAATCCGGTGGCGATGGGGAAAGCGATGGGGATGGCGACTGAAGCGGGGCGTTTGGCATTTCTGGCGGGACGGATTCCAATTAAAAGTTATGCCAGTGCAAGTTCACCGTTGACGGGGACAATTAGTTAAGTTTTGTCATTTGTCATTTGTCATTTGTCCTTTGTCATTCGTCATTCGTCCTTGGGAAGTTTGAGGAGTATTTACATAACTGACTATTAACTAAATCCCTAAACTCTGGAAGCATACTGTGATGACCGTAACTACCGCCAAATGGACCCTAGATGACTATCACCGCATGATTGAAGTCGGTCTTTTAGCCAATCGTCACGTCGAACTGTTAAACGGAGAAATTATTGAAATGCCCCCAGAGAGTCCCGAACATGCTTACCTGGGAGATGAAAGTGGGACTTATCTTAGCCAACTTTTAGGCGATCGCGCTAAAGTCCGGGAAGGTCGTCCTATTACCCTACCGAATAACTCTGAACCTGAACCTGATTTGGCGATCGTCAGACCTCTGGGACGAATCTACCGCCATCGCCATCCCTACGCTGAAGATGTGTTTTTGCTGATTGAGTTTGCTAACACCAGCCTTGCCAAAGACTTGGAGATCAAGCGCAGGGCTTACGCCACTGCTGGAATTGAGGACTATTGGGTTGTCAACTTAAAAAACCGACACCTGAAAGTATTTCGTGAACCTGTCGATGGTGACTATACCCGCCAATTAACCCTGACGACGGGAGAAATTCACCCGTTGGCATTTCCTGATGTTCGGGTTTCGGTACAACGATTATTAGAGGGTTAGAACCGCTTTTTAGCGACTATAACAATTTCTTATCCAAACAAGAGAGTTTTTATACTGAGAGTTTGTTACAATTCTATAAGTTGAGTAAAGAAGGTTATCATTACATGCCATATACCACAGAAGAAGGCGGACGTTTAAATAACTTTGCCCGTGAACCGAAAGTCTACCAAGCAGAACCACCAACCAAAACCGAGCAACGTACCTATGTATTTCTGGGAATTGCGGCTCTAGTTTTAGTTAGTGGATTAATGTACGTGGCTGTCTCTGTATCCAGCGTTAGCTAGGTTCTGCGAATCCCTACATCGGGAACACCCCTGTTAATCCAGCGATTTTGGACTAACAATGAAGTGAAATCTGATCAAGGATTACGCGAAACATTAGTTCGATTTAGCCTAAAAAGCCAAAATCAGTAGGGTCAGGGGTTTGCTTCCCCTTGCATCGCTTGTAACGCATTCACAACACTTTGATGACTGTCTAATCTGCCTTGTTCTTTGAAAAGTTCAGCCGCTTTCTGCAAATCAGCCGTCGCTGCTTCAATGTTCTCCAATTGGAATTGAGTCAGCCCCCGATTGTAATACGCTTCAGCAAAGGTGGGTTGCAGTTCAATTGATTTAGTATAATCAGCGATCGCGTCTTCATATTGTTCCAAGCGATTGCGGGTTAGCCCCCGATTATAATAAAGGCGAGCATTTTCGGGGTTGATTTCCAGCGCTTTGGCGTAGTCGTCGAGAGCCTCTTCAGAATTTCCCAACTCATCATAGGCATTCCCGCGACTAATATATGCTGTGTCATTTTCCGGATCAATTTCGATTGCTTTAGTGAAATCCGCGATCGCTTTTTGATAATCCCGGCGCACAAAATAGGTATAGCCTCGGTTACTATAGGCTTGACTGAAATCGGGATTTAACTTAATCGCTTGGGTATAGTCATAAATCGCAGCATCGTAATTACCCAGACTATGATAAGCGTAGCCGCGATTATAGTAGGTATCCGCATCTTCGGGCTCCAGTTTTAATGCATCCCCGAAGTCAGAAATCGCACCAGCATAATCACCCTGTTCCAATTTATCGACGCCTTGGTTATACAGTTCCACGGCTGTTAACTTCTCTGACGGGGCTTCTTGCACAACCCTGATTGGCTGTTGGGCGTGAACCGCTTCGGAGAATCCCGTCAGGACAGTCATTAATCCCAAAATGGTCAGTATGCGATAGGTTGAGTTCATCGTTGTTTTGGTTTTCCGATTTAATCTTAAGAGAGTTAGCGTGAGAGTTTTACACTCTGCCGACGTAAACCTTCTCCAAGTGGTTCCTCGTTATAGTAATACGGCGATACATTAGGATATTCCCCTGTTGCCTGTTGCCTGTTGCCTGTTGCCTTTTCACCCAATTGTATTGTCCTAACCTCAATGCGTAGTACTATAACCTTAACCGCTTCTAAAAACCTAGACAAACCTACCCATCAGTAATTCTGCCTTGGTATAAGTCCACGGTGTAACTTTTGGTCGATAACCCTGTCCAAGCCAACATGACCTATCTTGATCATTAGTGTACCCGGAAGATGAGACAATAAGAATGCACCAATTCAAAGGATAAAAAGATGCTCAAGACCATTGCCGCCATTTTGCTGCTAGTATTGAGCTTAAGTCTGCATGGCTGCACTGTCGGCGTTAGTGGACTGAAAAGCTATGTCGATACGGCTGACGGTTATGAGTTTCTCTATCCGAATGGTTGGGTGCCGATTAAAGTCACTGATGGACCCGATGTCGTATTTCGGGATTTGATCGAGCAAACCGAAAATGTCAGCGTGGTGATTAACCCCGTTCCAGAGAATACAACCCTCACCGATTTAGGAACACCGGGGGAAGTCGGTTACCAACTCCAACAAAATGTGCTTTCGGCTGCGAATTCCAATCGTCAAGTTGAATTAGTTGATGCCAAAGCTCGCGATACGGGAGACAAAACCTATTATCTTCTTGAATATAGTGTCAAACTTCCCAGTCAAAATCGGCATGACCTAGCCACAGCCGTGATCAGTCATGATAAGCTCTATACCTTGAATGCTTCAACCACTGAAGAACGTTGGGATAAAGTGCAAGACTTGTTTACCCAAGTCGTTAGTTCGTTTAATGTCTACTAGATTAGGGGTTATTTGTCAAGATAAATGTAACGAATGACAAAGGACAAATGACGAATGACAAAATTCGTTTTAGCCTCCGCTTCGCCAGCACGCCGCCGTTTATTGCACAATGTTGGCATTGAACCCATCGTTTGTCAGAGTGATTTTGATGAATCTCAGGTTAAGGTTACTGATCCGGTAGAGTTGGTCAAAACATTAGCATTACACAAAGCCCAAACCGTTGCGCCTAAATTTAACGATGCGCTAGTGTTAGGCTGTGATTCAGTGTTAAGCATTCAGGGTGAGATCCACGGGAAACCAGCCAATCCCCAAGAGGCGATCGCCCGGTGGCAGATGATGCGTGGTAGAGTGGGCGAACTCTATACCGGTCATGCCTTAATTGACTCATCCCAGGACAAAACTATTGTCCGTTGTGGGATAACACGAGTCTACTTTGTTAATGTTAGCGATCGCGCGATTCAAGCGTATGTGGCTACAGGCGAACCGCTTAAGTGTGCGGGCTGCTTTGCGCTGGAAGGGCGGGGCGGCTTATTTGTCGAAAAACTAGACGGTTGTCATAGTAATGTTATTGGTTTGAGTTTACCCCTGTTGTATCAGATGCTGAGTGAGCTAGGTTATGAGGTGACGGATTTTTGGTAGTCATTTGTCATTCGTTATAGCGCTACGCGCTAGGCAATGGGCAATAGGCAATGGGCAATAGTGAAGAAAAACACTGACTCATCATGTGAGAAAATTTGTTCAGGTGAGGCGGAAGTTTGTTATAGTCAAAGGACTTTGAGTATTACGCTAATATAGCTGGAGCGGATTTTATGACAACCAGCGAAGAATTCAAACAGAAACTAAAGGCGGGAAACATTGGCGATGCCTTTACCCTAGCCTTGTCGGAATCGGTGGAGTTGGAAATTACCACCTGGGTGGCTTCCGCCAATTCGCCCCAAACAGAGAAGCCTGCGGCTAATTCCTGTATGCGTACCCGGATTAATATTGTGGAAGGCTCTATCGATAATGAGGTAGGATCTCAATTTATCGGTAATGGTCCCTATACGGAACTACGCCAATTTCATACCCAGCAAGTTCAGGAAGGACGCCAGATTATCCAGAATAATCTGGAAAACTTGCAACAACTCTTTACCGTGTTGACTCGCGTGCAATATCAACCCCAACAGTCAACCCAGCAGCAACTTCGGGAGAGCAATCCAGCTCTGTCGCCTTCGAGTCAGGATAATTTACCCTAATCTTGAAGATAGAGGTTGACAAATCTGGCAGTTTCTGTATTGGTTATCGCCCAAATTCAGGTGAGTGTATTATGGCGTCGAGTGAGGATTTTAGGCAACAACTTAAAGCAGGCAAGGTTCAAGAAGCGTTTGCTGGGGCTTTAGCGGAAGCGGTTCAGTTGAAGATTACAACGTGGGTGGCTGCTGATGCTGAGGATGGCGCCCAAACAGCCGCCCAACCCGGTTATCGCCTGCGGACTCAAATTAATACGATTGAGGGAGCGATCGCGAATGAGATTGGGGATCAGTTTATTGGCAATGGTCCCTATCGAGATCTCCTCCCCTTTCATTTAGATCAGGTGGCACAAGGAAATCAGCTTGTTGAGAATAATCTTAAAAGTTTGCAAAAGCTATTTGAGATTTTAATTGCGCTGCAATATCAAAAGACAGGGTTGAGTGAGATAGAATACCCGCCCTTATCCATTCCCCCGCAAGAGACAGCCACCCCACCGGATGCGGGAGTAGCCGCCGCCGAATTGACCGCCCAAACGCCAGATTTGACGACTCCGGATATTCAGGAACAGGTATCTCCTGAATCGACTCCCTCGCCAGAGATAACAACAGCTCCCTCGCCAGAGATAACAACAGCTTGGGAGGAACAAGAGGAGGAAGATGAGGATGATGAGGATGACTCGGTGCTAGATTTGCTGGAGTCATTACCCCCTCCTCCACCCCCACCGCTAGAGGATGAAGAGTTCTCAATCACGGAGGAGGATGCGAGAGATGAATTCATTGAAGCAGAACCAGAACCACTATCGGATCGCCACGAAGCGGAGTTAGATGAGGAAGACTGGCAAGTTCTCAACGAAGATTGGGGGACATTAGAACTTGAGGAATTGAAGTCACCCCCTTCGGCTGAACCGGATATCCCACCCCAGACAGACATTGAACCCAAACCGAGGGAACCGGAATCGGCTAAAAAAATGCCCAGTTTGGACTCCTTAGAAGAACTAAACCAGGATACTGACGACGATACCGACTGGGATGACTGGGTAGTAGATGAACCGGAATTAGGCGATCGCTCTTTTGCCCAGATGGATACGGATGAAGACTGGGGTGACTTAGTAGAAGACTTTGACCCCTTCGCCGCCCCTCCACCTGTTGAGGAGACTCCCTCAGCGTTAAATATTCAGGAAGACTGGGATGAATTTGCCGTTGAGGAACTTGAACCCTATTCTGATTTAACTGAGGTTGATAGTGAGATTGAATGGTCAGACTTGAGTGAAAGCCAAACCCCTGAGTCTACTAGCGATCCCCTGGAAGGCTTGGGTGCTTTACCCGAAGAGTCTGAGGAAAAAGAACTGAATTCAGAATCATCAAGTGATCCCATGGATTTGTTGGGGGATCAAAACCAAGCCACCGAAAATGTGAATGAGCCGGATTATGAATTCGAGGAACTCTCCTTGGACGAATTTTCCCTGGATGATTTTGATCCCCTAAGCCATCCAGAGGAGGAGGATTGGGAGAAGAAACCCAAATCAACGCAGAAAGGAGAACCACCACCGCCTCCACCCCCTAGCCCCTTTCAGGATAAAAAACAGGAACCCTAGGGGGAGCAATGTAGAGACGTTGCATGCAACGTCTGGGAGCTGGAGTGGAGATGTCAAGTAGAGCGATACAATTGAATGTTGAGTCACGAAGGTTTCCATTTTGGGGAAATTTCGGTAGATGATTGGATGACTGAACAGGTGTTCTAAAAAGGTGTGGGTTGATGACCAATCGCAATCGACAAGAGCATTCAGATGTACCCGCCTCCAAAACCCGAGGCAATAATTCGGGTGTGAATCGAAACATCAATCACTTCTTGCAGTCGTTAGGTGACACACTGATCGACTTCACGGCGCTAGAAGTGAATACGATCGTGGTGGATCATATTAGTGGTCATAAGTTTATTGCGTGGGAAGCGTACCGGGATATTTATCCGATTTCGCCAGGGTATTTAGAACAACAAGGTATCCACGAGTCATTACGCGATCGCTACTTGGAGTTACGCACCAGCCTAGAACGAGAGTATCGGGGGCTGTTGAATGATCCAACCTCGGAACTTCATGATCCGACGGTGTATGAGCAGGATAACTCCAGTTTTGCCCATGACTTTGAGCGTACTCCCACTCGTCTCCCCAATCCCCTGGATCTGAAAAGTCCAGAGACAATTGTTGCTATTCAACGACTGTTAGGAAACTGTCGTTTTTTACGGGGGTTGCGTAAACTGGCGGAACTCAAAGCCGCTTTGGATGATCGGAATCAGACGGTACTACGTTTAGTCTCTCAACAACCCGATCAAGTTGAGATGATTCAACGGATGATCGCCACGGATACGATTTGCGCTCAAACCGTGATTCAACTCGATGGCGATGTGATCAACCGCTATGATCAATCCCTGTTTCACCATCCCCAGAAAGAGGTTATTCTGCAAATTCACCGAGAGGGAGTCATCGCCAGTGAACGACAATGGCGGGGACTGTTGGAGTTTATTATTGGTCTAATCAAAGCTACACTACATAAGTCATAAGGTATAGCGCTGCACGCAGGGAAAAGGAAACAGGGTTTGACGTTTATGAATCAGCATCCTCGTTTAGCATCGCCGTCTCACCCGCTTTCTCCACGTCAGAATTTAGCGATCGCCTCTTGTATTCAAATTGAGGTAGAACGCATTTCTCGCTCTCAAGTTCTGTTTCACGGAGTTCGCTTCACGTTAGATAAAGAAATTTTACATCAGATTCAACAGGCTCAACAGATGGGGGATTCCTTAAAGCTTTCCCGCCAATTACTCACAGATTTACGATATTACGCTCTCATTGATGACGAAAACCGTTGGCAATCGGGACTCAGCTTTTGTACGTACTATCAGCGCGGAAACTCCCAAGAGGCGCTGATGCGAAGTGTGATTGGTATGGATGGTGATATTATGCATCAAATCCAGCGCAATTTTCTAGAACGTCCCAAGTTTTCCCATCAGATTTCAGCGGCGCATTATTGGTTAATTGAACAAATCATGGGTCAGTTGCGTTTGGGTACATTTTTGCCGTTAACTCGGTTAATCAATGGACTCGCTTTGGGATTGGCGTTGCTGATTGCTATGCTGCTAGTGATTCCCTTTATCCCAGTTTTCCTGAAAACCCCTTTCATGCTGATCGCTGCTTTGGTAATGATTGGATTATTTTTCTTTGGATTTCGACACTTACTTCATTTATTACGTCCAACAGCAAACCAATGGATTATCCGGCGAATTTTAGGCGGATTTCTATCTTCCAAACCAGACTCCAAGCGTTTCGCTAAGCGACTTTTAACCCGATTGTTTTCTTCTTGATGATCTTAGCGTTACCATTCTCCATTTCCCACGCCCTATCTTGTTGAAAGGATCGTGTTATTCTCTGTAAGCGTTGTGGATGTTGGGTTTCATGCTTCAACCCAACCTACAGTATCCCTAGAGGCTGTTGTTTTTTATAGGCGATTCCACGGGTGAGATTGGAGGAGCAAGGATACATTTTTCCTGAGCAAGGTGATGCCATACTTATGAAGAATACTACTCGATTTCCTTGAATAAAACCCTCTGTCAATAAATCTCAAAGTATTGATGGGCTTTGCGGTTTTGGCTTTGTGCAGCAAGCCCTAATTATCAACAGTTGTGTACGCAAAATCCGTGAAACTCAACGTACTGACTCTATTCCATTCAAAAAGCTGCTCCCTAAAAGCTTGCCATTGACTGTAAACGTCTCGGAATGTAGCATCCCGACTCGCGATTTCCTCATAGAGTTCAAATGCTGTTTTCCGAGCGGTGTCTAAAATCTCTGGGCTAAAGGGCATTAACTTTGTTCCTCCTAAAATAAATCGCTCCAAGATTTCACCATTAACGGCATTATATCGAGCTAACGTTTTTAAATTGGCTTCAGCCGCCGCTGTTTGGAAAATGGCTTGATAATCGGAGGGAAGTTTGTTCCACTCCGCCTGATTTACTAGCACCATGTACGTTGTTCCGGGTTCCCACCATCCTGGATAATAGTAGTAAGGGGCGGCTCTCTGTAGTCCTAGGGTATCATCGTCATAAGGACCAATCCATTCCACCGCATCGATGCTTCCTTCTAACAAAGCTGGTACGATATCTTGACCTGCGATCGTTACAACATTGACACCCAAACGGCTCATAATTTGCCCGCCCAACCCAGGAAGCCGCATTCTCAGGTTCTTTAAATCCGCAACTGTATTAATTTCTCGCCGAAACCATCCCCCCATTTGTGTTCCGGAATTGCCAGCCGGAAATCCGATCAGATTAAACTCAGAAAATATATTTTGTAACGTGTCTAATCCTTTCCCTTTGTAGAGCCAAGCATTTTGTTGTTGAGCATTTAAACCAAAAGGAAGGGTAGTGCCAAAGGCGAGGGCAGGACTTTTCTGGAAGGAGTAGAACGTATTCGTGTGACAGCATTCAACAGTTCCGGTGGACACCGCATCAAACACTTCCAGAGGTGGGGCTAAATCACCACCCGGATAGGGGGTAATCGTAAAGCGCCCCTCCGTCATCGTGCTAACGGAGCGACATAATGTTTCAATACCCTCAAACAAGATTTCAAAATAGCGATCCCAGCTTGTTGCCATGCGCCAATTAATGATCGGTTGAGCAGGTTTTGATGGGGGTTGAGGTATTTTTTTACGGCAGGCGTTGAGACTAGCCCCAGTCGCACCGATTGTTGTATACTTTAAAATATTTCGACGTTTCATAATGTAGCTATATCTTTTAAATTATTAATCTTAATCATAAATCATGAAAAAACAATCGACGAATGACAAATGACGAATGACAAAAAACACTTTCATTCCCCATGGTGGTTAAATAATGGTCTGGCGATGACCCTGCACCTGGCGTTTAGGGCGTCTAGGGATTGGGAAGCAATGATTCCTCTTCCAGAACCTCCCTATCAGGAGAAAATTTTTCGCGGCGCTCAAAATGTACCGATTTTTGGGATTGTCGCCATTCCCGAACGTGCTAAGGGGACAATTGTGGGAACTTATGGCATTACTGGGGATTTGGATAACCAATGGTATCTGAGACTGCTGGGGCGTAAAGCCTTTGCTCAAGGGTATGCGGTGGTGCTATTCGACTGGCGAGCCCATGGAAAAACAGCGTTGTTGTCACCAACCTTAACCTCCGATGGTTTGTACGAGGGTGATGATTTTGTCCTGATTGCAGCGCAAGCAAAAGCCATGGGATGTCCCGCCCCGTTTTGGTTTACAGGCTATTCACTCGGCGGACAATTAGCGCTTTGGGGGATTAAATCAGCTCAAGCGATCGCTCATTCCGAGGCGGTAGGATTAAATGAGTCAGAGATTGGCGGTGGTGCGGTTATTTGTCCCAGTCTGGATTCTCACCGTTCTCTGACGTATCTGTTAAACCATCCATTGGGGCGGTATTTAGAACAATCTGTCGCCCGAACTTTGAAAAAACTTGCATGGCGTCTCTATCAGGCTCATCCCCAAGACATTGATCCAGAAGCGGTTGAACGGGCAAACAGTATTTGGGGATTTGATCATGAGCTAGTGATTAAGCGATTAGGGTTTTCCTCGGTGGACGAGTATTATGATGCTACGAGTGCGCTGTATATTTTACCTAATTTAAACAAACCGACGCTGATTCTTTATGCCGCCGATGATCCGATGTTTGACCCGACAATTATTCCTGACTTACAAGGGATTTGTGCGGATAATCCAGCGATTGATTTAAGAGTGACAAAACAGGGAGGTCATGTCGGTTATATTAGTTCTCGTGCTTGTCAGCGTAACTATCATGATCCGGACTGCTGGTGGGCGTGGAATCGAGTTCTGGAATGGTGCGATTCATCTAGTAAATAAATTTACTCGTAGGTTGGGTAGAGCGTCAGCGAAACCCAACAGGCTAACTAGGGGCTGCTGAATACAGCAGTTTGCTCGGCTATGCGGTACATTGTCGATCCCCTTGAGTCAAAAAATAGTTTGAAACCCTTGTTTAGTATTGCACACTCATGCAGCAAGCCCTAACTATGTTGTTGGGTTTCGTTCCTAAACCCAACCTACTTGCTTCAGCTTAGAGACTGTACCTGATCAAGGATTTCTCTTCAAGCCATAGCATACAGGATTTTTGAGAAATCACATCTGGCTAAAGCTGAACTTTGAATATAGAAAAAAAGCGAGCCATCTTCTACAAGCCGAATCTTCAATAGCAGTGTGTCAAAAGGGTCTTCGTTTGAATCCAATTGGTAATAGGGACGGGGATCGTTCTGTTCAAAGGAAGTATGTCCACCCATTTGAAGATTGCAATACCATTTACCGTTATTGAAAGTCTCGTAATAAGCATTACAAAAATCTTCTGAAAGATTGCTTTGCTCAAATTCAAGATCATCAAGTTCATCTTCAAGTTCATTGAGTCGCTCGAAGATACTATCTAAACAATCAGCAAATTTATCTTCTAAAGTAATAGGTGCATATCCTTGAATCCATTGAATTGCTGAACAATTATCGGGATAAGGATCTAAAAAACTATCCTTTTCAGGTAAGAAACTAAAATCAGTAGTCAGGTTATTTTCGTTCAAGTCTGGTTCTGGAAAGTAGAGAATACGAAAATGATTTGGACTGCCATAACTATCATGATCATCAGCAATATAGAATTGCAAAATACCTTGTTTTGGGAAACCTTCGAGATGGGGTGTTTCGGCAAAGTTAATTTGTGCCAGCAGATGCAAATATTCGCCGTCTGAAGTTTTGGGATAGTCGTATCCTTTTGGTAAATAGGGAAACCCCCCTTTACTTTTTTTCATCCCGGCAAATTTACTTTGCCACCAGGTAAGATTTTCATCAGGCACAAGATAAATTGCCAGATGGGGCTTAATTGTAGCTTGAATTTCCTCGCGAAAACGTTCGAGAATGGCTGGCATGACTTCGGCGATCGCATAATTTGAGGATTGTGAATTCATAGATGCCCATGCTTGACGCAACATGGGGTCAATAGTTGTCAATTCATCAATTTCAGTACCGAGAAGCTTTGCACCTTCTAAATTTGCCCAGGCGAGATTTGCCCCTTTGAGGTTGGCATTTTCTAAGTTTGCCCAGCTTAGATCGGCATTACTCAAATTGGCATTACTTAAGTCTGTATTGCGGAAATTGGTTTTATAGAGTGTTGCAGATTCGAGGTTAGCTCCAGCTAGGTTTAATTCTTGACAGTCTTGACGACTCAGGTCAATATTTTGCAAATCTAAATCCTCAGCAACTCCATTGAGAACAGCCCAAATTTTTCGCCAGGTGGGGTCAATTTTGGTTTGAGCGTCAATTATTGCGTCTCGAAGGAAAGTTGTAGATAGTGTCGCCCCCTGTAAGTCTGCTCCTTTTAAGTTGGCATGACTAAAATCTGCATAAGTAACATCAGCTTGTTGGAAATTGACTTGTTGCAGGTTGGTGTGACGAAAATTGACTTGCCTCAGTTGAGCTTCTTGGAAATTAGCATTGCTGAGGTTAGCATCGCTAAAGTTACCTCTATCTAAGGAAGCACTAGCAAAATTAGCATTTTTTAAACTGGCGTTACTAAAATTACCACCTTCATAACTAGAGTACGCAGCTTGAAAGTTGGCGCGATCGCCTTTTACCTCTTGCAAGTTGGTGCGGTCTAGACTAGCATTTTGTAAATTAGCCTCTTCTAAATTGGCGTTTTTTAGATTACTAAGAAACAGGATAGATTTTGTTAAATTCGCTCTTTGCAAATTAGCACAACTGAGGTCTGTATCAGGCATATAAGCATCTTCTAAAATAGCGCCTTCCAAGTTGGCATTACTCAAATTTTCTTGAGAGAGTCTGATTCTTGTTAAATCTGCACCTTGCAAATTTGCCCCACTGAGGTTAAATCCCGATAAAATCAATTCTGCCAAGTCAGTTTGGGGATTTAGTCCATTTTCTATTATTCTTTCGAGGAAATTATCGGCACTTTCTTGACGTAGGCGATTAACAATTTCTTGGCGATCGCTCCGGGTTAATTGACCTTGGCTTTGCGGCTGTGTTGCTTGATCGGGCTGACCAGATTCATTATTCATTGAACTACTTTGCTATCTGCGACGACATGGTGGTTGTTATGAACTACTCGTAATGGGTTTACAGCAATACTTTTGCACTATTTAACAATGCAGAAATTGAACGTCAAGCCAATTACATCAGAGTGTGTTTTCTACTACATAAAAAACACGGGAAAAGTCCTGCCGGACTAAATCCGATTGCTGTATGTAAAACCAAAGAACTTCTCCTGATAGATTTATTTGGAGCAGCATCGTATCCAGTGGGCCGTCAAGTCCCTCGAAATCCGTCGAATACTCCGGTGGATCTTCTTGGGGAAAGAGAGTATAGCCACCGAGTCTGGCAGATATGTGAGTATAACTGGTAGAATCTTCAGGTTTACTTGTAGTCGTTTCTTCATTAGTCCTTACTTCAAACGCTTCTCCCCAAGAATCATAGGCTCCTTCATAGGCTCCTTCATAGGCTTCTCTAAATGCCTCAAGATCGCTCCGATCGAGGTCATGCAACAGCACATCATAAAACTGATAGTCCTCTGTTGGCATGAATTCATATCCAGAACTCCACTGAATGGCTGAACAAGTGGGGGGATACGCGCCCACAATACTAAATTCTGCTACTGCGTCCAGATCTCTAAGCTCTGGGTTTTTGTCGGGCAAGAAGTCAAAGTTGGTTTCTAGATTGGCCTCATCCATATCTGGATCAGCAAAATAGCGGATACAGAAGGTTGTTTGTTGAAACCAGTCGGTCTTATCAAATTCACTATAGTGTTCGTGGAGACAACCGTAATAGCCACTATCGGCAATAAAAACCTGAAGAATCCCCTGCCGTGGAAATGGCTCCATAGATGGCGCTTCGGCAAAATTAATCTGAATCAACAGATGCAAATATTCCCCTTCTGGTGTTTGAGGATAGCTCATTCCTTTGGGTAGATACGGCAAGCCAGCCCGACTGATTTGTTCTCCCGGAAACTTACTACTCCACCAGGTTAAAGTATCGTCGGGAACAAGGTGAATTCCCAGATAGGGTTTAGCAGTTGCTTCGATGCGATCGCGATAAGGTTCGAGAATGGCTGGCATCACTTTCCTGATCACATAATTTGAGGATTCCGCATCTAGAGGAGAATTAACCACAGCCCAAGCTCTGCGCCACATTGGGTCAAGATTCGTCGTTTCATCAATCTGAGTTCCGAGAAAGTTTGCCTTACTCAAATCAACTCCCGCTAAATTAGCACCTTTGAGGTTGGCATTTTCCAAGTTTGCGGATGTCAAGTCAGCATTACTCAGATCGACTTGGAGAGCCTTGTAGATTGAAGATTCGCCCCAGCAAGATTCATTCCTTGGAAATCCTGGCTACTGAGGTTAGCATTGCTTAAATCTAGATCCTCTGTAACTTGATGATTGAAAATCGCCCAAATCTTGCGCCAAGTAGGATCGAGTTGCGTTTGAGCGTCAATAATAGTTCCTTCTAGACGAACTTCCGATAGTTCTGCTCCCTGTAAATTTGCTCCCTTTAAGTTTGTATGACTCAGATTTGCAAGACCTAGATAGACTTTTTGTAGGTTTGCCTGTTGGAGGTTGGCGTTAGAGAAATTGACTTGAACCAGGTATGCTTGCTCGAAATTTGCATGACTGAGGTCAGAATGGCTAAAGTCTAGCTTGTACAAGGATACATTCGCAAAATTGGCTCCCTTAAAACTAATGTGGCTGAAATCATCTTCTTGAGGGAAGCGAGCATTTTGGAAGTTGGCGCGATCGCATTTTGCTCCTTGCAGTTTGAGATTGTGAAGACGGGCATGTTGTAAATTAGCGTCTTCTAAAGTGGCATCAGTTAGATTAGCCCCATTGAGATAAGCGTTGCTTAAATCAGCCTGTTGTAAATTTGCCTGACTTAAATTAGGATTGCCAGTGAGGTCAGCATTACTCAAATTTGCCTCTTTCAAATTAGCACCGCTTAGATCGACGGAAGATAGATTGCTTTGTTGTAAGTTTGCCTGCTGTAAGTTGGCGTTAGTTAACTTAGCGTGATACAGGTTAGCATTACTCAAATTTGCCTCTTTCAAATTAGCACCGCTTAGATCGACGGAAGATAGATTGCTTCGTTGTAGATTCGCCTGTTGTAAATTGGCGTTAGTCAATTTAGCCTGATTCAGGTTAGCATTTCGTAAATCTAGATCCTCTGTAACTTGATTATTGAAAATAGCCAAAATCTTTCGCCAAGGGTGATCAAGTTGCGTTTGAGCGTCAATGATAGTTCCTTGTAGAATAACTCCCTGTAAATCTGCTCCCCGTAAATTTGCTCCCTTCAAGTTTGTATAACTCAGATTTGCATGAGATAGATTGACTTTTTGTAGGTTTGCCTGTTGGAGGTTGGCGTTATTTAAATTTGCATTGTTGAGATTAGCGTTGCTTAAATCAGTCTGTTGTAAATTTGTCTGACTTAAATTAGCATTATTGAGTTCAGCATTACTCAAGTTAGCTTGAGATAAATTGACCCCAGTTAAATCAGCACCTTGCAGACTAGCAGGACTTAGATTGACTCCCGATAAATTAAGTTCGGCAAAGTCAGTTGCCGGATTGAGTCCAATTTCTCTGGCTCGTTTCAGGAAATTATCAGCACTTTCTTGACGCAGAAGATCAACAATTTCTTGGCGTTCGGTTCGGGTTAATTGACCTTGGTGTTGCGGCTGTGTCGATTGATCGGGATGATTCGATTCGTCGTCAAATGCACTATTTCGCCGTCTGCGACGACGTGGAGGTTGTCCGGAATCACTCATGGTGGTCTCGTTGATAATACTTTTGTACTATTTAGGATAACGACGTGGAAATTGAACGTCAAGTCGAAGGGTCAATCCCTTGATCACGTAGAGACGTAGTATGTTAAGTCTCTACATTTTCCCATTCCCTATTCCCCATTCCCTATTTCCGCTTCGCGTAGCGCTATAATTTCGCGATCGCGGTGTGGTTTAATGACTTTTTTAACGGCTTCAGACATACTATAATTCGTGCGGACAATTTGAGGACAACGGAGACAGGCAGCTTTTCCTTCCTGTTGCCACCATCGACAATCTTGACGAATGCGACAGGGTGGTAAGTCTTTCACCACTGTCGGTAATCCCTCGACAATTTGTTGAATAAGATGGCATTGATGTCCATCAAAATGTTGACACCCCCGTTCCCAGCAAGGAGAAGCGATTCGATAGACTTCGGTTGGATCAACGGGTTCAGATAATGCTAGTAATTCATCCGTTATTGGCTGAGGTTCCCGCAAATATGCTACTTGTGGACGGTCAACAGTGCCACCTACTATACCGAAGACAACGCTATCCTGAGTATCAGGGGGAGAGCTAGGACAGAGTGAAGATTTACTGTCTTTGGGATGTGCCATTTCTGACGGCATTGGTGTTGCCTGACTCGGCTGGGTTCTATCTTTTCTTGAATTAGCCATTTCCCTTAAAGAATGAGAATTTATTTGGAATTTAACGATGAGACAACGGGGTTTAATTTTTGGAAGCAAATATTTGATTGAATTAACGCTGTCGATTCATTTTATTTTTCAACCATTGTCTCAGTAAACCTAACGTTTTAGTCGGTGGATCGTTAGCTATCTCAGCTTTAGAGTTATTCCCCGCCTGATCATTAACTTGGTCTACAGATATTACACCCGCTGTTTCCGGAGGAGGCATTGGTGCTGTGCCTGTTAAAAAAATACCGTGACTATCGGCACTGGCTATTTCTCGACGCCCTAACGCTCGATTGACGGCTCGCTCAATCGCTTCCCCTAATTCTTTCGTGTCAATTTCAAGGTCAAACTTGAGATAAATTTGTAATTCTGGAGGCAAATAAGTTTGTAATTCTTGTTTCTCTTTCTCATTAACCTGTTGAGAGAGTAAATTATAGGCTATTAACTGTAAATCACCTGTCTCAGTTTTTACCACTTGGCGTAGCACGTCTTTCCCAGGCTGACCATAGTTGAGCGCCTCGTCTAAAGCCGCCATCCGGATTTCTTCAGACTCACTCGTCAAACGTTGTTTAACTCCCTCTAAGCCACCCAGCACACCAGAATTTAATGGGAAACCTTGTCCGCCTAAAACGGCGTCATTGGGATTGGGTTGATTGGAATTGGCTGTCATCGGTTACAATTGTTGTCGGTGTAGTTAGGAAAAGGTGTACAGAACTGGTACTCTCACGATAATACTTTTGTACTATTTAGGATAACGACACGGAAATTGAACGTCAAGGCAATTACATAATTTCGCGATCGCATCAGCTCATCACTCTAAACGGCTGAGGGTAAACTGTCCTACATTCCTCGCCGTATCGTACCAATGTCCATCAAAGCGATCGGGTTGAGTTAATCTTCCCGCATGAACTGCATAGTAGCCGTTTCCTGGGGTTTCTTGGATGAAATAAATTAGGGTAATTCCTCGCCCTGTTACTACTTCTCCGTTAAACGTACTGGGATTATCGATATCTACATAATGTCCGGTAAAGTTTGTCCCCTCTTGAGTTAAACAGACGGAATAGGTGCGTCCTAACCGCTGAATTTTCCATACTGTTTCAGCTTGAAAACTAGGAAACATTGACTGTTGTTTTAAAGGTTAATAGGTTATATTATGTTCGGTAGCATCAGTTGTGGATAGTGGTAAAAGCATAGAAGGGTAAAATGGTAAGGTTTTTGTCCCAATACCTACAGGTAGGATAGACGAACGACACAACCGGACATAATATTATTTAATTTTTTGTTCAAAACGTATCCGTAAGTAAAGGGCGACCCAATCAAATTGAGTGGACTTGGATAGTTCATTGATGCAAGCGGGTCGCCCCTACGCAGATTTTCTTCGGTTCCATTATGGAGTTAGGCAGACTTATTGTAAAAAATTAGCTCTGCTAAGTTCCAGAATGTTCACCCCTAACCTTCCCTCGAAACACGATGTATTGATAGATGTTGTATGCCAACATAATCGGAATCAGAACACCGATAAAGATGATCATGAACACCAGCGCACTGGGGTCAGCCGCCGCCTCATAAATGGTGATCTGAGTGGGGATAATGTAGGGAAACACAACCAATGCTAACCCAATAAATGTCAGTAAAAACAGGAGAATCGTCCAAATTAATGGCGTTCTCTCTTCCTGTCGATTCAGACTTCTCCAGAGTAGCCAAATCAGCGTAATTCCCAGGAGCGGGATAGCTGCGAAGATATAAACTTGGGGTTGAGAAAAAAGACGCGATCGCGCATATTCATAAAATATGGGTGTGGCAATCGTAATTACAATCGCACCAATTAGCGTGGTGATTGCGGCAATTTTAGCCGTTTTGTAATGGGTGGTTTGTAATTCTCCCTCTGTTTTCAAAACCAAATAGGTTGAGCCAATCAACACATACCCTTGAATTAACGTTAACGCCACAACAACAGATTGCCAGGTGAGCCAATCCCAAGTGTCGCCAATAAAATGACCCGCTTGATCAACCGTAATCCCCGATAGTACAGCACCCAACGCAAATCCTTGACCCAGTGCAGCGCTAAAACTGCCGACACCAAAGGCTAAATTCCAGAAGAACTTACGATCCGCTTGTTCACGAAACTCAAACGCCACTGCCCGAAAGATAAACCCAAACACCATCAAGAAAATGGGGATGTACAAGGCAGTTAAAATTGTGCTGTAGGCTAAAGGAAATGCCCCAAACAACCCGCCTCCCATAATCACCAGCCAGGTTTCGTTGGCATCCCAAACATTACCCAAACTGGTCATTAAAATACCCCGACGTTCCTCAGTTGAAGAAGTCAGGGATAAAATGCCCACCCCTAAATCAAATCCATCTAGCATCACGTAGAGGAAGAGAAACAAGGCTAAAATGGCAAACCAAACTTGGGGAAGAAAATAGGATAATGTTTCCATACAACCTCCTACTGTTGTGTTTCTAGAGGACGTTCATCGGGAATAAATTGTCCCGGATCAGTGTTGACTCCTGCTTGAGTTTCAGAACTCGGTAAAGGGAGGTTGAAATTAGGACCTCGGCGGATAATTCGGCTCCCGAAAAATAAAGCGGCACAAAATAATAGGGTATAAACCCCACTGAAACTGAGTAACGAGGTTAACACATTACTGGCTGGAATATTAGACACAGCGTCTACAGTGCGAATTTGTCCGTAAACTGTCCAGGGTTGTCGTCCCACACAGCGGACAATCCAGCCGGATTCAACCGCAATATAACCGAGGGGTGCGGCAAACATCCAAGCAAACAGAAGCAGACGCTGCTGGGTAATGTTTTCCGGCGACAGCTTACCCCGTAGCCATTGCAGTACACTCACCAGCATTAATCCGGCGAAGAAGAAACCAATGGCAATCATAATCCGGAAAGAATAGTAGATTAACCCTAACAGATGGGGTCGATCTTCGGGTTTCCACTCCTTCAATCCCAATACGGGTTCTGGTAATTCTTTTTTGAATTCCAGGATATATCCCAAAGCATTGGGAACTTTAATTTCCCAATCATTTTGTTCGGCGGTTTCATTGGGAAATGCCAGAAGACTCCAATCTGCGGCAACTCCGGCGGGTATGGTTTCCCACTGCGCCTCCATCGCGGCTAGTTTAGACGGCTGATGACGATACACTTGTTCGCCACTTAAATGTCCAATATAGATCTGTAAGGGGGCGACTGCGATCGCAACCGCTAAAACAATTTTCAACGCCTTAGAAAAGAAGGCAGAATGGCGTTTGTTGAGAATGTACCAAGCGCTAATTCCACCAATCACAAACAGCGATGTCTCCAGAGTGCCAAAGAACATGTGCAGAACGCTGTTCATCATGAAGGGATTAAAAATTGCCTGAAAATAATCACTGACAATAAACTTGCCATCGACAAATTCTCCCCCGGCTGGGGTTTGCATCCAGGAATTGGCGGCTAAAATCCAGAACGTGGATAAATTCGCCCCGAATGCCACCAGGATAGTGGCAACATAGTGCATGATTGGATTAACACGCTGCCAACCAAACACCATAATCCCCAAAAACGCCGCTTCTAGCATGAACGCCATCGACGCTTCAAAGCCGAGAATGCTGCCAAAAAAATTACCAACCGCCTCGGAAAAGGATGCCCAGTTGGTACCAAACTGAAATTCCATTGGCACACCTGTGGCGACACCAATGCCAAAGTTAAGGACATACAGCTTCGACCAGAAGCGAGCATGGTAATAATAATCAGGATTGTGCGTCTTTAGCCATAGTCCTTCAACGATAACCAGGTAAATACCCATCCCTGTGGTGAGAACGGGCCACAGCATGTGAAAAATAGCCGTCACCGCAAATTGCAGACGTGACAGCACGACGGTATCAGACAAAAATTCCATAACCTTCCGTTACATAAGACCTGAACATGGACTAGAAAACCTGCGATCAGGCTCATGACCCGATTAGTTATCATGCTAACGCGCTGAAACCTTTACCACGAGTGGCATATCCTCCCCAAGGGCATTCTTTTTTTAGACGGGGAACGAGACTTAAGGGCGACCCAAGCCAATTAAGTCGAGGGCGACCCAAGCCAATTAAGTGGACTGGAGTTGTTAATTAGGCTAAGCGGGTCGCCCCTACAGGTTGTTAATTAGGCTAAGCGGGTCGCCCCTACAGGATAACCACAGGGTTTCGTTTCATCACCGCGATAGCGTCGGTTCCTGTGCCACATCCCCTAAGTTAAATAGGAATGGCACACTACTATTGGAATCACCACTCATGACCAAAACTTTCGGCATTTGCGCCCCACCTTGTTTCCAGGCTTCAATCGCTTCTTTTTGCAGAACCAGTGGTCCGCCTTGCTCTCTCAGGGTTTCCGCCAGCAGTCGTTGGGCTTCGGCTCTACCCTTAGCGCGATTAATGTCCGCTTGGGCTTGTTGTTCGGCTTCCCGGGCAACGTAAACAGCACGTTGCGCCCGTTGTTCAGCGATTTGTTTTTCCTCAACCGCCCTGGAGAACTCTGGCGAGAAGTTTAGGTCAACCACACTGGTATCCAGGACGATGATGCCATACTTTTCCAACCGTTCATTCAAAGCATTATCAAAGTCCTGCTTTAGTTCAGTCCGTTTGGTGATGGCTTCTTCTACCGTTCGCCGAGCCGCTGCAACTTTGAACGATTCCTGAGTTTGAGGGGCGATAATTTTCGAGACGATATTCTGTAATGTGCCTTGTGTCCGTCGGATCGTAACCACCTGTGTGGGATCAAGGCGGAAGTTGATCGCGAAGCTAGCCGAGAGATCCTGAAGATCCTTAGTGGAACTCTGGGCGGGAACTTCAAATTTTTGCACGGTCACATCATAGACGTCCACCACTGAAATTAAGGGGGGCTTGATGTGGATTCCCTCTAGTAAGGCTCCATCTCTGGCTTTACCCAAGATGCTGATGACTCCGGCTTGACCTGGGTTGATGATCACAAAGGAGCTAAAGCTAAGGAGAATCAAGGCTGCTGCGATAATCCCTCCCACTAAAGCTTGCCAATTCTGTGAATTCTGATACTTCAACGTTTACTCTCCTTACTTAAACGCCATTGGCGACTCTTTACAGCCTACCAATGTTCAGACTCAATTGCGGCGATAACGGGAAGATAGGGAAGCTGGGGGAGTTTGTTCCAGACGTAGCAGGCTACGTCTGGGAGGTGGGGGTGATGGGGTGATGGGGTGAGCTTACTTTTCACGGGATCTGGAAAACCTCTCTCCAAACCTCTCTCCTACAAGGAGAGAGGCTTTGAATTCTCCCCCTTCCGTGCAACAAGAACTCTCGCATCCTCTATCCTCCCCCCCTGACAGGTGTAGGTTTTTTATTTTATGGTTGGGACAAGACAAGGAGGACAAGGAAGGAAAGAAGACAAGGGGGAAAAACCGTACAGAATTCGGTTCGGTCAAACTAACTTCTAAAAGCCGAAACGCCCTATTTTTC